>NZ_JBBEFX010000017.1:0-70573 GCF_048058635.1 Sphingomonas sp. MJ1 (PH-R8) | reverse complement strand
GCGACATCCCGCTCCCTCATTTCGGGAACGATTTGAAAGACTTGGCCCATCATCGGAAAGGGCGTTGTGCGACACTCGTGTGCGACAATCAGCACGAGACCGTTGCTTAGATGATTGCTTTTCAACGATTTTTGGGGAAATGGTGCCGCTTACAGGACTCGAACCTGTGACCCCCGCATTACGAATGCGATGCTCTACCAACTGAGCTAAAGCGGCACATGGCGCACAGCGCCTCGTGGGAAGCGCGCGCTTACCAGCGGGTGGCGGCGCTGGCAAGCGCCGCTTGCGCTGTTTTCGCAGATTGCCGGCCGCCGCCGCCCGCCGGGGATTGTTTCATTCATCCTTTACCATGAACCGTCACAATACCCCCCGGGCAGCGACGCCCGTGAGGATCGACTATGGACAGGGCGCGAGGGCCGGACGATCAGCCCGAACGAGAGGAGTTCGACCGCGATGGCGTCGGACAGGGGCCGGAACCGCAGCGCGTGATCGGCGGCGACGAGCGGCGGATGCATGTCCGCGCGTACAACCACTGGATTTCGCTGCTCAAGGGCCGCACCTATCCGACCATCGACGAGTTGGATCTCGCAGCGGCCGGCGATTTCGGCCCGCACGGCGTGCTGCTCGATTTCTCGCACGACGATGCCGAGCCGCGCATCCGCTTCATCGGTCATGCCGTGCGCGAGGAGTGCGGCGTCACCTCCGGCATCCTCAGGATCGCCGACGTACCGCAGGGCTCGCTGCTGGCGCGCCTCACCGAGCAATATCCGCAGATCCTGGCCAGCCGCGCGCCGATCGGGTTCGAGGCGGAGTTCGTGTCGCAACGCGGCCACCCCACCCTGTATCGCGGCATCCTGATGCCCTTCTCGTCGGACCAGCGCCGGATCAACTTCATCTATGGCGTGATCAACTGGAAGGAGGTCGCCGACGCGCGCATCCAGGCGCAGCTGGCAGCGGAGATGGCGGACGCCCGCAGCACCGATGCGCCGCCCCCCGCCCCCGTCGCACCCGCCTGGGCAGACGGGCCGAGCGCAGGGCTGGACGCGACCGAGGGCGACCTTCGATCCGCGAGCGACGTGTTGCGCACGACCCCTGCGCTCGGATCGGTCGACCTGGATGCAGGGACGGAGGAGTTCGTCCTGCTGCTCGGCCGTGCGACGCTGGACGGCCGCGTCGAGATCGTCGGCGCCGTGGACGGCAGCGACGGTCTCACGCAGGAGGCGATCCGCCGCGTGCGGCGCGACTGACGCAGCGCAGCAATTCCTTCGCACCTGCGACAAGGGTTGAGCCGGTCGAAGCCGGGGCGCATATCCCTGCCATGACCGAAGAGGATAAGGTGCCGCAGGCAATTGCGGCGAGGTTGTTCGATGGTGCGCTTCCGAGCGAACTCGAAGGGCTCGGAACCGAGGAACGGGAGGCGGCGGTACGGCTGGTGGCGGATGCCGCCCGCGCCCGCCCGCCCGGGTCCGCCTCCATCGCCATCGACAGTGTCACCACCGACGGGCGCCGCCGCATGCGGCTTGCCGTTGTCAACGACGACATGCCCTTCCTGGTCGATTCGATCGCGGCCGCGATCACGGGCCACAATCTTCTCATCGAGCGCATCATTCACCCCGTGCTCCCGGTCGTGCGCGACGCAGCCGGCTCCATTGTCGACATCGCCGACGGCGGCGCGCGCGAATCGATGGTCTATATCGAGATGGACCGCGTCGACGCCCGGCTGCGTCGGGAACTGAGCGACGAGATCGAGCGCAACCTGGCGGACGTCCGCGCCGCGGTCGCCGATTGGCAGCCGATGCAGCAGGCGATGCGCGACGATGCGGCGCAGACGCCCGATCCGGAGACCCGGGCGCTACTGGAATGGTTCCTGGACCGTAACTTCACGCTGCTGGGGCACCTGCGCTGGTCGGCGGGCGAGAGCGATCGCGACTGCCTGGGCATCGCCCGCCGCCCGATCCACAGCCAGATGCTCGCCGAAAGCTCCCGCCAGCGCGCGATCGCCTGGTTCGAAGCAGGCCACTCGCTGCTGCTGCTCAAATCGAACGCGCTCTCGACCGTCCACCGCCGCGCGCCCCTCGACCTGGTCGTGCTGCCGATCCGCGAAGGCGGCCGGGTCGTCGGCCTCTCGATCCACGCCGGGCTCTGGACCAGCGCTGCGCTGCATGCCGCCCCCGCGGAAGTGCCGGTGCTGCGCCGCAACCTCGCCGCCCTCCAGGCGCAGTTCGGCTTCGATCCCACGGGCCACGCCGGTAAGTCACTCGCCCATGCGCTGACCGCCCTGCCCCATGATCTCACCACCGCCTTCCCGCCGGAGGCGCTGGAGACGCTGGCGCTCACGGCCATGTCGATCGCGGACCGGCCGCGCTCGCGGGTGGTGCTGATCCGCAGCCCGCTCGGCCGCCATCTGTTCGCGTTCGTCTGGCTGCAGCGCGACGACCTCTCGACCGGCCGGCGCAGCGCCATTGGCGACATGCTGTGCGAGGCGGCGCACGCCCGGCTGCTCAGCTGGACGATCGCCGTCGAGGGCGACGCAGCCCTGATCCGCTACATGCTCGACCTGCGCGGCGAGGGGCAGATGCCCGACGGCGCGGAGCTCGACCGGCGCGTCGAACGGATGGTCCGCGGCTGGAGCCCGGCGATCGAGGCGGCGCTGGGCGAGATCGCGCCCTCAGGCGCCGCCGCCCGCCTGGCCCTGCGCTATGCCACCGCCTTCCCGGTCAACTACCGCAACGTCAACACGGCCGAGGAAGCGGCGCATGACGTGCTGCGCCTGGGCAGCCTCAGCGACACCGGCAGCCGCTCCGTGCGCATCCTGACGGCGCCCGACGGAACGCTGCGGATCAAGCTCTACCGCCAGGGCGGCGCGCTCTCGCTGTCGGATGCGGTGCCGGTGTTCGAGAACTTCGGCTTCCGCGTGGTGGAGGAGATCCCCACCCGCTTGAGCGACGAGGCGCAGTCCTTCATCCACGACTTCGCGGTCGAGCTGCCAGGCGCCACCGGTGCGCCCCAGTTCGACGTGGCCGTGGCCGAAGAAGCAATCGCCGCCGTGCTCGAGAACCGGGCCGAGAACGACGGCTTCAACCGGCTGATCGTGGAGGCCGGGCTCGCCCCCGCCTCGGTGGTGCTGTTCCGCGCCTGGTTCCGCTATCTGCGCCAGGCGGGGCTCACCTATCCGCTCGGTACCGTCGTCGACGCGCTCCGGCGCGCGCCGAAGGTGGCGCGTGCGCTGGTCGAGCGCTTCGCGGCGATCCACGATCCGGCGAATGCGGACGCGGCGACGGCCGAGGAAGCGGACGCCGCGATCGAGCGCGGCCTCGACGCCGTCTCGGCGATCGACGACGACCGCATCCTGCGCGCGATGCGTGCGCTGATCGGCGCGACGCTGCGCACCAACGCCTTCGCCCCGGCTGCGGCCGAAGCGCTGGCGTTCAAGCTCGACAGCGCCAAGGTGCCGGGCCTGCCCAAGCCGCTGCCGTGGCGCGAGATCTTCGTCTATTCGCCGCGGGTGGAGGGCATCCACCTGCGCGCGGGTCCGGTCGCCCGCGGTGGTCTGCGCTGGTCGGACCGACGCGACGACTTCCGCACCGAGATCCTGGGCCTGATGAAGGCACAGCGGGTCAAGAACGCGGTGATCGTGCCGACCGGTGCGAAGGGCGGCTTCTATCCCAAGCAGCTCCCTTCCCCCTCGGATCGCGACGCCTGGCTGGCGGAGGGGACGGAGAGCTACCGCATCTTCATCCGCACGCTGCTGTCGATCACCGACAACCTCGTCGAGAACCGCGTCGTCCATCCGGAGGGCGTGACGATCCTCGATGGCGAGGACCCCTATTTCGTGGTCGCCGCCGACAAGGGCACCGCCACCTTCTCCGACGTGGCCAATGCGCTGGCGATGGAGCGCGGCTTCTGGCTGGGCGATGCCTTCGCCAGCGGCGGCAGCCACGGCTATGACCACAAGGCGATGGGCATCACCGCCCGCGGCGGCTGGGTGTCGGTCCAGCGCCACTTCCTGGAAATGGGCGTCGACGTGCAGGCCGATCCGGTCACCGTCGTCGGCTGCGGCGACATGTCGGGCGACGTGTTCGGCAACGGCATGCTCCTGTCCAAGTCGATCAAGCTGCAGGCGGCGTTCGACCACCGCCACATCTTCCTCGATCCGAACCCGGATGCCGCCAAGAGCTGGGAGGAGCGCCAGCGGCTGTTCAACCTCCCCCGCTCTAGCTGGGACGACTACGACAAGGCGCTGATCTCGGAAGGCGGCGGCGTCTTCCCGCGCACGGCCAAGACGATCCCGCTGTCCGAATCGGTACGCCGCATGCTGAGCGTCGAGGACACCGAACTCGATCCGACCGCGCTGATCTCCGCGATCCTGCGCGCACCCGCCGACCTGCTGTGGTTCGGCGGCATCGGCACCTATGTGAAGGCAGGGCACGAGGCGCATTCGGACGTCGGCGATCCCGCCAACGACCGCATCCGCGTCAACGCAGAGGCGCTGCGCGTGAAGGTCGTCGGCGAAGGCGCGAACCTGGGCGTGACGCAAGCCGCGCGCATCGCCTTTGCGGCCAAGGGCGGGCGCATCAACACCGACTTCATCGACAATTCGGCGGGCGTCGACTGCTCGGACAACGAGGTCAACATCAAGATCGCGCTGAACCGCGAGATGACGGAAGGACGGCTCGGGTTCGAGGATCGCAACGCGCTGCTGGCGGAGATGACGGACGACGTCGCCCGGCTGGTGCTGGAGGACAATCGCCTCCAGACGCTCGCCCTCTCCTTCATGGAGGGCGATGGCGCGGTCGCGGTGCCGAGCTACGTCCGCGTGATCGAGATGCTCGAAAGCGCCGGCCGGCTCGACCGCGCGGTCGAGGGCCTCGCCCCCAACGACGAGCTGCTGCGCCGCGCGCAGGAGGGCCAGGGCTTCACCCGGCCCGAGCTCGCCGTGCTACTCGCCTCGGCCAAGCTCGCGCTCCAGGACGCGATCGAGGCGAACCAGCTCGGCCACACGCCCGAACTGCTGCCGGACCTGCAGGCCGCGTTCCCGCGCGCCATGCAGGCACGCTTCGGCGATGCGATCGAACAGCATCGCCTGCGCGGGGAGATCGTCGCCACCAAGCTCGCCAACCGCATCGTCAACCGGCTGGGCGTGCTCCACCCGACCGAACTGGTCGAGGAGGAAGGCGCTGCCGTCGGCGATCTGGCCGCGATGTTCGTCGTCGCCGAGCGGCTGTTCGACCTGCCCACCCTCTGGGCGCAGATCGAGCAGGCGGACATCAGCGAGGACGCCCGCCTCGCGCTGATCGGCCATGCTGCCGCCGCCACCCGCGTGCAGATCGCCGACCTGCTGCGCGCCTGCCGCCCGGGCACGCGCCCAGCCGAGGCCATCGCGCGGCTGAAGCCGGCGATCGACCGCCTGGACGCCCAGGCGGATTCGCTCCTGCTGAGCGAGGCCCGCGCCCAGAGCGAGCGGATGCGCGAGCGCCTCGCCGCGGCGGGCGCTCCCGACGCGCTGAGCGCCCGCGTCGTCCGCCTGTTCGACCTGGACGGCGCCATCGGCCTGGCCGACCTGGGGGCAGAGCGCGGGGTGGACGAAGTCGTGCTCGCCCATGCGTTCACGCACCTGGGCGAGGCACTGGGGCTCGACTGGGCGCAGGCCGCCACGGCACGCATCACCAGCGGCGATCCGTGGGAGCGGCTGCTGATCGCGGGCCTCTCGCGCGACTTCCAGCAGCTGCGGCTCGACTTCCTCGCCCGGATCGACGGCACCGATCCGCAGGCGGCGGTCGATGCGTGGATGGCGGAGAACCAGCCCCGCGTGGCCCAGTTCACTGCGCTCGTGGCCCGTGCCCGGCTGGCGCCCACCCCGACGCTGGCGATCCTCGCGCAGATCGCCGGTCAAGCGCGCGTCCTGCTGGGACGTTGATCCAAGGCCGCGGCGGCCCTTCGGGGTCGCCGCAGTCCTTGCGCCTGAGGTGCTCTTCACTTCCTTGTTGCAATTGAGAATTGTTCGCGTATTCGAAGGGCACGTCCTTTCGAACAGCGATCCGCATGCCTCCAGCAGCCGCCGTCCCCTCCCCGTCCGTGCCCCGCAAGAAGAGCCGCAAGGCCTTCTGGCTGCGTCAGTTGCACACCTGGCATTGGATGAGCTCGGCGCTCAGCCTGATCGGCCTGCTGCTGTTCGCGATCACGGGCTTCACGCTCAACCACGCCGCCGATATCGAGGGAACGCCCACCGTCGCCTCCGGCCAGGCGACGCTGCCGGCCGATCTGCTGCCGCTCGTCCGCCCCGATGATCGCCCCGACGGCAAGCGCCCGCTTCCCGCCCCGCTCGCCGCCTGGATCGCCAAGACGCTGCCGCTGACCCCGCATGGCGATGCGGAATGGTCCGCCGGCGAAGTGTACCTCGGCCTCCCCCGCCCCGGCGGCGACGGCTGGGTCGCGATCGACCGGGAGACCGGCGCCGTCACCAGCGAGCGCACCGATCGCGGCTGGATCGCCTATCTCAACGACCTCCACAAAGGCCGCAACGCCGGCACCGCCTGGAGCTGGTTCATCGACATCTTCGTCGGCGCCTGCGTCATCTTCTCCGTGACCGGTCTGTTCCTGCTCCAGCTCCACTCGGCCAAGCGCCGCAGCACCTGGCCGCTGGTCGGCCTCGGGCTGGTGATCCCGGCGCTGATCGCCGTCTTCCTGATCCACTGAGACCCTGGGAGCCTTGCCCATGCACGTCCGCCACCATCTCGTGCTCACCGGCCTGCCGCTGGTCGCCGCTGCCGCCGGCATCGCCGCGCCCGCCCAGGCGCAGACGCTCGACCTGTCGATCACCATCCCGCGCCTGTCGGTCGCCGAATATCACAAGCCCTATGTGGCCGTGTGGCTGGAGAAGGAGGGCGGCGGCGCCCGCACCCTGGCGGTCTGGTACGACCATGACATGAAGAATGGCGAGGGCACCAAGTGGCTGCGCGACGTGCGCCAGTGGTGGCGCGCCTCCGGCCGCAGCATGTCCTTTCCCGCCGATGGCGTGACCGGCGCCACCCGCGCGCCCGGCACCCACAAGCTCAGCTTCACCGCGGGCAAGGGCCCGCTCGGCCAGCTCGGCCCGGGCAAATACACGCTGGTGGTCGAGGCCGCGCGCGAAGTCGGCGGCCGCGAGCTGCTGCGCCTGCCCTTCGCGTGGCCGCCCGCCGGCGGCGGCACCGCCCGCGCCGCGGGGACCAGCGAATTGGGCGCGGTGACGCTCACCGTCCGCCGCTGACATTTTTGGGAGGAACCGGAATCATGTTTCGCAATCGCCTGCTTGCCGCCGCCACGGCCGTCGCCGTGCTGCTTCCCGCCGCTGCGGGCGCACACCGCCAGTGGATGCTGCCGTCGACCACGATCGTGTCGGGCGACGACGCCTGGGTGACGGTCGACGCCGCCATCTCGAACGACCTCTTCTATTTCGAGCATTTCCCGATGCGCACGCCGCCTGCCGTCACGCAGCCGGATGGCAGCGCGGGCAAGATCGAGAACTGGAACACCAGCCGCTACCGCAGCACCTTCGACGTCCACCTG
Source organism: Sphingomonas sp. MJ1 (PH-R8) (assembly GCF_048058635.1). Classification (NCBI taxonomy): domain Bacteria; kingdom Pseudomonadati; phylum Pseudomonadota; class Alphaproteobacteria; order Sphingomonadales; family Sphingomonadaceae; genus Sphingomonas; species Sphingomonas sp. MJ1 (PH-R8). Next base: position 63,025 of record NZ_JBBEFX010000017.1, on the reverse strand, counting down.
ACGCAGAAGGGCACCTACAAGATCGCCGCCGTGTCGGACGGGGTGATGGGCAGCTACAAGCTCAACGGCCAGGAACAGCGGCTGCCGCGCGGCCTCACCGCCGACAAGCTCGCCGCCGCCATCCCCGCGGGCGCGACCGACGTGCGCACCACTGCCAGCACCAGCCGCAACGAGATCTTCGTGACCTCGGGCGCGCCCACCACCACCGTGTTCAAGACCACCGGCAAGGGCCTCGAGCTGGTGCCGGTGACGCACCCCAACGACCTCGTCTCGGGCGAGGCGGCGACCTTCCAGTTCCTGCTCGACGGCAAGCCCGCCGCGGGCCTTCCCGTCACGGTGATCCCGGGCGGCATCCGCTACCGCGACGCGCTCAAGCAGATGGACCTCAAGACCGGCACCGATGGCAAGGTCAGCATCACCTGGCCGGAGCCGGGCATGTATTGGCTGAACGTCTCCACCGGCGGCGGCCGCGGCGAAGCAGGCGCCGCGCAAGGGGCGGCTCCCAAGGCTGCACCGCCCGCCCGTCGCGCCGCCTATATCGCGACGCTCGAGGTGCTGGCGCCCTGACGCGCGCACGCATCGCCATCCCCTCGGTTCCGGGTCCGGCCGCCTTCGCGCGCCGCGACCCGGCCGCCGGCATCACGACGGTCGCCGGCGAGACGATGGGAACGAGTTGGACGGCCAAGGTCGTCGGCGGCGACCCGCAGGCGGCCCGCGCGATCGCCGGCCGGGTGCTCGGGCAGGTCATCGCCGACATGAGCCATTGGGAGCCGGGCTCCGCCCTCTCCCGGCTCAACCGCGCACCGATCGGCAGCTGGCAACGCCTGCCCCCAGCGCTCGTCACCGTGCTCGCCAGCGCCTGGCGGGTGGCAGGGGCAAGCGGCGGCGCCTTCGACCCCACGATCGGCGCCTTGGCCGACCTCTGGGGGTTCGGCCCCTCCGGCCCGCGCACCGCCCCTCCCCCAGCCGAGGCGATCGAGGCAGTCTATGCGGCTGCCGGTCTCGACGCGTTCGAGCTCGATCCGCTGCTGCTGCGCGCCCGCCGCTTGCGCGACGCGCGTCTCGACCTTTCCGGCATCGCCAAAGGCTATGCCGTCGACGCGCTCGCCGGTGCACTGGAGGCAGCCGGGCACCGCGACCTGCTGGTCGAGATCGGCGGCGAGTTCGTCGGCCGCGGCCTGCGCCCGGACGGCCAGCCCTGGTGGGTGGAGGTGGAGTCGCTGCCAGGAAGCAACCTCGCGCCGCTGCGCATCGCCGCGCACGATATCGCCATCGCCACCTCCGGCGACTATCGCCGCAGCTTCACCAGCGGCGGCCGCCGCTACGCCCACACACTCGATCCGCGCACCGGCCGCCCGATCGTGCACGGCACCGCCTCGGTGACGGTGCTCGCCGCCGACTGCATGCACGCGGACGCCTGGGCGACGGTGCTCACCGTCCTCCCTCCCGAGGAAGCACGCAGCTGGGCAACGGAGCACGCCCTCGCCGCCCGCATCGTGGTGCGCACCGATCGCGGCCTGGAGGAATGGCTCTCGCCCGTGCTGCAAGCGATGCTCGGCTAAGCCCGGCTCGTCAGCGCCGCTGCGCGCGCATCGCCCAGCCGACCGCGACCACCGGCACCGCCAGCGCAATCCACGACAGCACGTCGCGCACGCCATCGCCGGTCAGCGCGCTCACCAATCCCACCACCGACAGAAACGCGATCAGCGCCGGCAGCGCAAAAGTCGATCGGATCATTCCGCCGGCACCCATTCGCCGCCGCTCTCCACCTCGCGCACCCGCGCCGGCAGCGGCGCCCGGCGCTTGCCCAGCCACAGGTACAGCCCCGATCCCAGGATCACGATCGTGAACAGGTCGAGCACCGCCCACAGGATCTTGAGCGGCAGCGCGCCATAGTCGCCGAAGTGCAGCGGCTGCGACAGCAACAGCGCCTGCCCGTACCAGGGCAGCGGCCGCACGTCCGTCAGCCGGCCGGTCTCGGCATCGATCAGCGCCGGCGTCAGCAGCCGCTCGGTCAGCGGCGTGTCGCCCTGCAGGAACACGGCATAGTGATGCCGGCTGCTGAAGCCGCCGCCCGGAAAGGCGATGAACTGCGGGTTGTTGCCCGGACGCGCCCGCCGCGCCTCCGCCATCGCCCGGTCCAGCGAGCCGTAGCGCGACACCGGCAGCGCCGGGCGCCCGGCATAGGCCCGCGTCATCTCGGCCAGCTCATTCGCCTGCCACATCTGCATGATCGGCGTCGCCAGCGCGTTGACGACGCCCGTCAGCCCCACCACCAGCATCCAGGCAAGCGCCACGATGCCGAGCAGATTGTGGGTGTCCAGCCACTTCAGCCGCCGGCTGCGCGAGGTGCGCAGCGTCCCAAAGTCGAGCTTGCGCATGAACGGCGCATAGAGAACCACGCCCGAGACGATCGAGGCGACGAACACGACGCCCATCGCCCCCAGGAACAGCATCCCAGGCAGCCCCAGGAACATGTCGGTGTGCAGCTGGAGCAGGAAGTGCATGACGCCGTCCTCCGACGCGACTTCCGCAAGCTCCCCGGTCGCCCGGTTGTAGATCTGCATCGTCATCTCGGCCGCGGGCGCATCGGGGCGCGGGCCGGTGGTGATGGTCATCTGCGGGCGGTCGTTGTCGAAGGCCATGAACAGCGGCACCTCGCCCGGACGCGCGGCGAGCGCCTTGGCGAGCATGGTGTCGAGCGGCAGCAGCCCCGGCCCCTCGCCCGACGAACCCTGCCCCGTCATGCCGGCAGCCACGTCGCCGCCGCTCAGCCGGTCGATCTCGTCATGGAAGATCAGCGGCAGGCCGGTCACGCACAGCATCAGCAGGAACGCCGTGCAGACGATGCTCGTCCATTTGTGCACCAGATACCAGGCGCGGACGGTCGCCCGCGTCACGGTTGCAGCTCCGGATGGTCTCTCGCCGGCATGGCGCGGGCATAGGGCAGGCAGAAGTTGCGAACAAGTCGCAACTGGTACTCAGACCTCGGCCCAGCGCCGCAGCAGGTTGTGATACACGCCGGTCAGCTCGATCACCGAGCGATCGGCATGCCCCAGTTCGCCGGCGAGCCGCTGCACCGACTGGTCGAGCTCGAACAGGATCCGGCGCTCGCCATCGTCGCGCACTATCGACTGCATCCAGAAGAAGGACGCGACCCGCCTCCCCCGCGTCACCGGCTCCACGCGGTGCAGGCTGGATGCGGGATAGAGGATCATGTGCCCGGCCGGCAGCTTGACGCTCTGCACGCCGAACTGCCCCTCGATCACCAGCTCGCCGCCGTCGTACGCAGCCGGGTCTTCCAGGAACAGCGTCGCGGAAAGGTCGCTGCGGATGCGGAAGTCGGTACCGCGCTGGATGCGCACCGCGTTGTCGACGTGCGCGCCAAAGGTCTGGCCGATGCCATAGCGGTTGAACAGCGGCGGAAACACCTTGGCCGGCAGCGCCGCCGCCACGAACAGCGGCGTGCGGCCCAGCGCGTCCAGGATCATCCCGCCCGCTTCCTTTGCGGCCGCCGACGCTTCCGGCAGCTGCTCGTTGCGCTTGGCGAGCGCGGACTGGTGGCCGGAGGTGACGTTGCCGTCCACCCATTCGGCGGCGTCGATGATCGCCCGCAGCCGGCGGACGGCAGCGGCATCGAGCACCTCGGGAATGGCGATCAGCATGGCGGCGGCTTTCTCTTGCGGGTTGGCCGCGGCACCCGTGGAGCACCGCGGCCGGGTCTTGCTTACATGCGGTAGCTGAGCGTCAGCACCGCGGACCGTGCTTCGCCCGGCGTCGCCCAGCCCACGCCGGTCGAGGCGTTGTTGCGCACGCGGGTGTAATATTCCGTGTCGCCCACGTTCTTGACGTTCAGCTGTGCGGAGAAGTTCGGCGTGAAGTCGTACGCCAGATAGGCGTTGTGCACGAGATAGTCGTCGACCTTGTACAGCACGGTGGCGGCGTCCGGCGTGCTGTTGCTGAGGTAGTAGCTGCCCTGATAGGTCAGCCCATAGCCCAGCTGCAGCCCGAACGGCAGGCGATAGGTGGTGAACAGGCTGCCGGAATGCTCGGGCGTGTTGGTGAGCGGATTGCCGCGCTGCGGGTCGATCGTGCCGGGGGGCGAGTTGCGGGCGATGCTGCGCAGCACCTCGCTGTCGAGATAGGTGTAGTTGGCGGTGATCGTCCACGCGGGCGTGATCCGGCCGACGGCGCCCAGCGCGATCCCGTCGACACGCGACTTGCCGTCGAGCTGCTGCTCAGGGATCGTCGGATCACCCGTGGCGACCTTGTATTGGTCGCGCTCGTTGCGGAACACGGCCGCGGTCAGCAGCAGGCGCCCGTCCGACAGCTCCGCCTTGGCGCCGATCTCGTAGTTCTTGGCGCTCTCCGGCTTCACGTTGCAGGTGGCTTCGGTGCACGAACCGTTGACCGAGGTCTTCGACGGCGTCTCCGAATTGCCATAGGCGGCGTAAAGGCTGACCGCCTCGACCGGCTTGTAGACCGCGCCGATGCGGTACGAGAACAGATTGTCCTTGTTGTCGAGGCGCTGGCCCGGCGTGACCGTGCCCAGCGGCACCGCACCGGTGCTCGTCGCCTGCACGACGTCGCTACGGTTCCAGCCCTTGTTGTGCTCGTAGCGGACACCGCCGTTGATCTCGAAATGATCCGAGAACTTGATCGCGTCAAAGAAGTAGGCGGCGTAGTTCTCCAGCACCCCGGTCTGGCGCGCGCTGGGGATGAAGTTCACCGGCCCGTCGTAGACGTTGTTGCCATAGGTGAAGCCGGCCGGCCCGGTCACCACGTCGTTCGGGTTACCGATCGACATCAGCGGCAGGCTGGTGAAGGGCGTCGATCCGTCCGGGTTGCGCAGCGAATTGCCGCTCGACAGGAAGAACTTCTCCCAGCTGACCGCCGCACCCAGGGTGATGGTGTGCTCGATGCCCCCGGTGTCCACCACCGCGCGCAGGTCGGTCTGGTTGAACGCCAGCTGGTTGCGGGTGTCGCGCGTGTTTCCGCGCGGTCCCGACGGCAGGTAGAAGCCCGCCGGGGTGGTCGCCGGGCATGCAGCGCCCGTCGCCAGCAAGCCGGAGGCCAGGCAGAACGTCCCCTGCGGCGGATCAACCAGCGTGAACTGGCGCACGTCCTGCCAGCGCGTGAGGTTGCGGATGCTCACCCGGTCGCTGAACTCGTGCTCGAAGGTCGCGGTGAACTGGTCGACGTTGCTTTCCTGCGTGTCGATGTTGCGGAAGCCGTAATAGCTGCTGCGGTCGACGCCCGGCAGCGGCCCGTCGTTCGTCGCGTTGATGTAGTACGGAACGCCGTACTGCGGGATGTTCTCGTCCTCCTGGTGGAGGTACTGGAAGGTCAGCCGCGTCGGCCCCTCGATCCCGATCGTCACCGACGGCGCCAGGCCCCAGCGGCGGTAGTTCTCCACGTCGCGGCCGGGCACGTCGTTCTTGTGCGCCATCGCGTTCAGCCGCACCGCGACCAGGTCGCTGACCCGGACGTTGGTGTCCACGGTGCCGCGGTAATAGTCGTCCGTGCCGATGCCGCCGGTCACCACCGTGCGGTCGATCGCCAGCGGGCGCTTGGTCACCAGGTTGATCGATCCGCCGACCGAGCCCGATCCGGCATAGACCGAGTTTGCGCCGTTCACGACCTCCAGCTGTTCCAGGTTGAACGAATCCGTGCGGGTATATTGCGCGCTGTCGCGCACGCCGTCCTGGGTGATGTCGCTGTTGGCCGAATAGCCGCGCAGGTTGATCGCGTCGCCAAAGCCGGCGCCGCCCTCACCCGCGCCAAAGGTGATGCCCGGCACCGTCGTCAGCACGTCGCGCAGCGTCAGCAGATTCTGCTGCTCGATGGTCTCGTTGGTGATCACCGTCACGGTCTGCGGCATGTCGCGGACCTTGCGGGTGTTCTTCGGGCTCTCCTGGCGGGGCGAATAGACTTCGCCGGTCACCACGACCTCGTCAGTGCGCAGGATCTGGTCGTCCGGCTCGGTCGTACCATGCTTCACGACGGGATCCGCAGGAGCGGCGGCAGCCGGGCTGGAGGCGATGAAGCCGACGCAGGAAAGCGCCAGGAAGGTGGCGCCCGATGTCCGGGCAGCGATGCGCTGTTTCAAGTAGTTTCCCCCCAATGCAGTTGCAGCACTGCTATTGCGAGGAGTTTGCAGAGTCAACGCTATTGCGACTAACTATCAGCTTTGTATCAAGATGTCGCTGAGCAGCCAGGAGCGCAGCGCACTGGCGAGGTTGGGCGGATCGTTAGACTGGATGCGGGCGGCGTCGATGGCCGCGATCAGCGCGTTGAGCGGCAGGGCACGCGCCGCGGCCGCCCGTTCCAGCGTCTGCCAGAACAGCGGCTCCAGGCTGATGGAGGTCTGGTGCCCGGCGATCGTCACCGATCGCTTGACCGGCCCGGCGAAGCCGCCCGCCGGCGGCTCCACGTCCTTCACGGCGTGTCGAACAGGGCGGCGAGCTGGTCGATCATCGTGCCGGCCAGCTGCTCGGCGTCCATGATCGTCACCGCGCGCGAATACCAACGCGTCACGTCATGGCCGATGCCGATCGCCACCAGCTCGACGGGCGAGCGCCCCTCGATCCAGCCGATCACCTGCCGCAGGTGCTTCTCCAGATAGCTGCCCGAATTCACCGACAGGGTGGAGTCGTCGACCGGCGCGCCGTCGGAGATGACCATCAGCACCTTGCGGTCCTCCGGCCGGGCGATCAGCCGACTGTGCGCCCACAGCAGCGCCTCGCCGTCGATGTTCTCCTTGAGCAGCCCCTCGCGCATCATCAGGCCCAGCGCCTTTTTCGCGCGGCGCCAGGGCTCGTCCGCCTGCTTGTAGACGATGTGGCGGATGTCGTTCAGGCGCCCCGGCTGCGGCGGGCGCCCTGCCGCCAGCCACGCCTCGCGCGACTGGCCGCCCTTCCAGGCACGCGTCGTGAAGCCCAGCACCTCGACCTTGACGCCCACCCGCTCCAGCGTGCGCGCCAGGATGTCGGCGCTGATTGCCGCGATCGAGATCGGCCGCCCGCGCATCGACCCCGAATTGTCGATCAGCAGCGTCACCACCGTGTCGCGGAACTCGGCCTCGCGCTCGATCTTGTACGACAGCGACTGGCCGGGGTTGATGACGACGCGCGCCAGCCGGGCCGCGTCGAGCATCCCCTCTTCCTGGTCGAAGTCCCAGCTGCGCGACTGCTGCGCCATCAGCCGGCGTTGCAGCCGGTTGGCGAGCTTCGTCACGACGCCCTGCAGCTGGATCAGCTGCTGGTCCAGATAGGCGCGCAGCCGATCGAGCTCGTCGGAGTCGCACAGCTCGGTTGCCGCCACCACCTCGTCGAACGCGGTCGTGAACGCCTTGTAGTCGAACTGCGCCGGCTGGTCGGACCAGTTGCGGTTCGGGCGCACCGGCATCATGCCCTCGCCCTCGTCGCCGGGCTCGCCCTCGCCGTCCTCGGCGGCGTCGTCGTACCGCTCCTCGCCCTCGCCGCCCGCGTCCTGGTCGCGCCGGTCCTCCCCGCGCGCCTCTACCTCGCCCTCACCGCCGGGCTGCTCTTCGGCCTCGCCGTCTTCGCCCTCGTCCTGCGACTGATCCTCGGTGCTCTCGTCTTCCTCGCCGCCCTCGTCGCTGTCCTCGGGCTCCACCTCGCCCTGCACCAGCTCCAGCCCCTCGAGCATGCGCGTGGTCGCCCGCGCAAACGCCGCCTGGTCGCCCACCGTCGCCGCCAGCGCATCGAGCGCCTCGCCGGCCCGCTCCTCGATCCAGTCGTGCACCAGTGCCATGCCAGGGGCCACCGATGCCGGCGGCAGCTTGCCCGTCAGCCGCTCGCGCACCATCAGGCCGACCGCGGTCGACAGCGGCACCTCGGCGCGGGTGCGCGCCCGCGCGAGCGGGTCGGAGCGCAGCCGCATCGCCAGCGCCTGGTCCAGGTTGTCGGCGATGCCGGCATAGCCCTCGGACCCCAGCGCCTCGACACGCGCGGTCTCGGCCGCATCGAACACCGCGCGCGCGACCGCATCGGCCGGGGCATTGCGGGCATGCAGCGCATGGTCGTGCAGCCGCATGCGAAGCGCGAAGCCGTCGGCAAAGCCGCGCGCCTCGGCCACCTGCTCGGGCGGCAGCGCGCGTGCCGGCATCGGCACCTTGATGTGCCGCCCGGACGCCGCCGGCGCATCGGCGGTGAAGCCAAGCTCCACCTCCGCATCGCCCGAAAGCGCGCGCGCGGTGCCCCGCAGTGCGTCGCGGAACTGGTCGAGAAGCGTGTCCGTCGCCATTACCAAAGCGTCTCGCATCCGAACGCCGCAAACTGCGGGTCCTTTGTGATCACAATCAGGCCTTCCGTCAGGCCCTGCGCCGCGATCAGCCGGTCGAACGGATCGCGATGCTCGCTCTCCATCAACCCGGCCGTGCGGCAATGGTCGTGCCGCAGCGGCAGGTGCGTCATGCCGTCCGCCGCCACGGCGTCCTCAAATTGCCGAAGCGGCTCGGCCATTGCCGCCAGGCGACTCTGACGTACCTTCAGCGCGATCTCGAATGCGGAGATCGGGCTCACGAACACGCGTGCCGCCCGGCTTGCGATCGCGTCCTCAGCCGCTTGCGAGAGCTTCGGATCCTGAAGCCACCACCAGATCAGCGCATGCGTGTCGAGCAGATAGGCCAAGCGTCAGAGATCCGCCAACGTGCCCGCGAAGCGGTCGAGCTCGGCATCGCTGTATTCGGGCTCGAACCAGATGTCGCTGGGTACGTCCTTGCGCAGGTGCGCGAACCGGCCGGGGCGGCGCGGCTCCTGCTTGGGTGGCGCCACCGGCACCAGCTTGGCATAGGGCACCCCGGCCTTGGCAAGCACGATCTCCTCGCCCGCATGCGCACGGTCGATCAGCCGGGAGAAGTGGGTCTTCGCCTCGTGGACGTTGTAGATCTTGTGCGGGTCGGCCTCGGCCATCGCGCGCCTCCACGTGGGGTGGACCAATGAGTTAGTCCACCCCCTTCCGGGGTTCAACCCTTCTTCGCCACGCTTTCCGGCAGGTCCTTGCCGAACACGCGCTGGTAATATTCCGCCACCAGCCCGCGCTCTGCCTCGTCGCACTTGTTGAGGAACGACAGGCGGAAGGCGAAGCCCACGTCCTTGAAGATCAACGCGTTCTGCGCCCAGGTGATGACGGTGCGCGGGCTCATCACGGTCGAAATGTCGCCGTTGATGAAGCCGCGGCGCGTGAGCTCGGCCACGCGGACCATCTTCTGCACCGTCTCCTTGCCGCCGGCCTGGTCGTATTCGCCCGACTTGGCGAGCACGATGTTCGCCTCGGTCTCGGCCGGCAGGTAGTTGAGCGTCACCACGATGTTCCAGCGGTCCATCTGGCCCTGGTTGATCTGCTGGGTGCCGTGATACAGCCCGCTGGTGTCGCCCAGGCCCACCGTGTTGGCGGTCGCGAACAGCCGGAAATAGGGGTTCGGGCGGATCACGCGGTTCTGGTCGAGCAGCGTCAGCTTGCCCTCCGTCTCCAGCACGCGCTGGATCACGAACATCACGTCCGGTCGACCGGCGTCATATTCGTCGAACACCAGCGCGGTCGGCGTCTGCAGCGCCCAGGGGAGCAGCCCCTCTCGGAACTCGGTGACCTGCTGCCCGTCCTTCAGCACGATCGCGTCGCGCCCGATCAGGTCGATACGGCTGATGTGCGCGTCCAGGTTGATGCGGATCGACGGCCAGTTGAGCCGTGCCGCCACCTGCTCGATGTGCGTCGACTTGCCGGTGCCGTGATAGCCCTGCACCATCACGCGGCGGTTGTACGCAAAGCCCGCCAGGATCGCGAGCGTGGTGTCCGGATCGAACACATAGGCGGGATCGGCATCCGGAACGCGTTCGTCGGCGATGCTGAAGGCCGGCACCTTCATGTCCGTGTCGATGCCGAACACCTCGCGCACCTCCACGGTGCGGTCCGGTGCGTCGAGGACGGTGGTCTGGCTGCGGTCGAGCTGGAGGTCGGAGGTGCTGGTCATGAAAGCCTTTCGTGCCCTTCGCCGGGGGCTTGGGACCCGCTTTAGGACGAACGCGGGCCCTTACTCAACGGCCACCTTGTCCGGCAGGGCGAAGAGAGTGACGAACCGCTCCGCGACCGCACGGTTCCCTTCGACGCGCAGCATTCCCGCCTTCTCGGCGGCTGCCAACGGCATGCCGCCGTAGATCACCGGCAGGAAGGCGGAGGGCGTACCCGAAAGCACCGTCTCCGTGCCATCCACCGGTCCGCGCGCCACCTTCAGCTCGCCCTGCGCCAGCCGCGCCTCGAACGTCTCCTCGCCGGTGCGGATGCCGACCGCCGCCTGCCAGTCGCCCGCCCGGTCGGGCACCAGCAGCATGCGCAGCGACAGCAGCAGCGACACGGGCGAGAACGGCAGGCTGGGGTCGTGCGCCGGGGAGCGCAGCGCCCAGCGCGCGAGCGCCAGGATCACCGGCTCGCTCTCCCGTCCCCAGGCGGTCAACTCATAGACGTGCACGTTCGCGGGGGACGGTAGCCGGTAGCGTCGCACGATCCCCGATCGCTCCAGCGAGGCGAGCCGCTGGGTTAGCACGTTGGCGCTCAGTCCCGGCAACCCACTGCGCAATTCGCCGAACCGCCGCGGCCCCAGCAACAGCTCGCGCATGATGAGCAGCGCCCAGCGCTCGCCGACGAACTCCATCCCCAACGCCGCGCCACAGGCGTCGTCGTACCACCGCTTTTCCACGCCAGTTATTTTTTGTGACTCCATAGTTGTCAAAGATAAGTAGCAGCGGCATGCTGGTCAAACAACGAGTCGGAGAGGATGTCTGATGCCCCGCGCGATCTTCGTGAACCTGCCGGTTGCCGATGTGGCCAAGGCCACCGCCTTCTACGAAGCGATCGGCTTCGAAAAGAACCCGACCTTCTGCAACGAACAGGCCTCGGCCATGGTCTGGTCGGACAGCATCTACGTCATGCTGCTCGACCATGCCTTCTACCGGACCTTCACGAACAAGCAGATCATCGAGGCGCGCACGCACAGCGGCGCCCTGCTCGCACTCTCCTTCGACAGCCGGGCGGAGGTGGACGCGATCACCCAGGCCGCGATCGCCGCCGGAGGCACGGAGATGCACGAGCCCGAGGATCTCGGCTTCATGTACAGCCGCGCCTTCGACGATCTCGACGGCCATGGCTGGGGCCCGTTCACCATGGACATGGCGGCGGCGACCCGCGCCCAGCCGGCAGAGGCGTGACATGTCCTTCCAGGCCTATCTCGACACGATCGAGCGCAACACCGGCAAGACGCCTGCGGACTTCCGCGCGCTTGCGGCGACCCGCGGCCTCACCAGCGAAGGCGGCATCGCGCCGGGGGTGAAGGCGACCGAGGTCACCGACTGGCTGAAGGCCGACTTCGGCCTGGGACACGGCCACGCGACGGCGATCTACGCCCTGCTGAAGGGCATGAAGAAGGAGGGAGACGCATGACCCCGCCCGTGATCACCGCCTATGACTGGGTCCCCGATTTCGCGCGCGGCCTGGTGCGCGACCTGCCGGTACGCTGGGCGCTGGAGGAGACCGGGCGGCCCTACACCGTCCGATACCTCCCGCAGGGAAGCCAGAAGGAGTCGGCCCACCGCGCGCTCCAGCCGTTCGGACAGGTGCCGACCTATGAGGACGGCGATCTGGTGCTGTTCGAATCCGGCGCGATCGTGCTGCACATCGCGGAGAGCGGCAGCGGCCTGCTTCCCGCCGACCCCGCGCCCCGAGCCCGCGCGATCCAATGGATGTTCGCCGCGCTCAACAGCGTCGAGCTGCCGATCGCCGACTTCGGCATGGCGTCGCTGTTCGAGCGCGACATGCCCTGGGCGAAGGACCGGCTGCCGGTGGTGCGCGCCCGTGTGCAGGACCGGCTCGGCGACCTCGCCACGCGGCTGGGGGAGGCCACCTGGCTCGACGGCGACTTCTCCGCCGGGGACCTGATGATGGTCTGCACGCTTCGCCAGTTGCGCGGCAGCGGCTTGGTCGAGGCGCATCCGGCGCTCGCCGCCTATGTCGCCCGCGGAGAGGCGCGGCCCGCGTTCGGACGCGCGCTCGACGCGCAGCAGAAGGGCTTCACCGGGCAGCCGCCGCAATCCGCGGCGATGCTCGCCATGCAGGGAGAGGACGCATGACCTTCATCCAGGGCTTCGTCGCCGCGGTGCCCACCGCCAATCGTGACGCCTACCGCGACCATGCCGCCCAGGCGCTGCCGCTGTTCAAGGAGTTCGGCGCCCGCCGGATGGTCGAGGCCTGGGGCGATGACGTGCCCGACGGCACGGTCACCGACTTCCGGGGCGCGGTGCAGGCAAAGCACGACGAGACCGTCGTGTTCAGCTGGATCGAATATGCCGATCAGGCCGCCTATGATGCGGCGCTCACTGCGATGATGAACGACCCGCGCATGGAGGACATGGCCGAGATGCCGTTCGACGGCAGCCGCATGATCTTCGCCGGCTTCGACCCGCTGGTCGACGAGGGGCCCGGCGGCACCACCGGCTATGTCGACGGCTTCCTGATCCCCGTGGCACCCGACCAGAAGGACGCCTTCTTCGATCTGGCGCGCCGGGCGGCGCCGGTCTTCCTCGAACATGGCGCCATCCGCGTGGTGGAGGCCTGGGGCGACGACCTGCCGGACGGCAAGGTCACCGACTTCAACCGCGCGACCAAGGTCACGGATGGCGAAAAGGTGGTGTTCGCTTGGATCGAATGGCCCTCCAGGGAAGTGCGCGACGCCGGTCAGGCCAAGGTGATGGCCGATCCGCGCATGCAGGATCCCGGCACCGTCCCGTTCGACGGCAAGCGCATGATCTTCGGCGGCTTCCTGCCCATCCTCGACCAATGGGAGCATCCCATGCGCAATCCGCACGGCTTTCCGATCTGGTACGAACTGCTCACCCCCGATCCCGACGCTGCACGCGGCTTCTACGAAGCGGTGATCGGCTGGAGCGTGGGCGCCCCCATGTCTTCGGCGCTGGATTATCGGCTGCTCGACACCGGCCAGGGGCAGGTCGGCGGCATGATGCGCCTGGCGCCCGAGATGGAAGCCGGCGGCGCCCGTCCCGGCTGGCTGTTTTACGTCGGGGTGGACGACGTCGATGCGACCGTCGCCAGGATCCAGACGCTCGGCGGCAGCGTGCACGTCCCGCCGCAGACGATGGAGGGCGTCGGCCGCTTCTCACTGGTGGCCGACCCGCAGGGCATCCCCTTCTACGTGATGCGCGGCGAAATGGACGAGGCGAGCCATGCCTGGCAGGCGAACGGCCCGGGCAAGTGCGGCTGGAACGAGCTGACGACACCCGACCAGGCCGGCGCCCTCGCCTTCTATGCCGAGGTGTTCGGCTGGGCCTATCCCGATCGCATGCCGATGGGCGCGATGGGCGACTATGTCTTCGTCGAGGCGGGCGGCGAGACGATCGGCGCGATCATGCAGCGCCCCGCCGATGCCCCGCCCCCCGCCTGGCAATTCTACTTCCGCGCGGCCGACATCGACGCCGCCGCGGCCGCAGTGGTGGCGTCCGGCGGCATCGTCCACATGGGCCCGATGGACGTGCCCGGCGACGAGCGCATCATCGTCGCCAGCGATCCCCATGGGGCCCTGTTCGGCGTCGTCGCCGGGGCCAGGGCCGCAGCATGAGCACCGCGGCGAAGGTCGTCGCCTGCCTCTGGTACGACGGCTGCGCGGAGGAGGCCGCCCGCTTCTATGTCGACAGCTTCGACGACAGCCGCATCACCGACATCCACCGTGCCACCACCGATTGGCCGGCGGGCAAGGCGGGCGACGTGCTGACGGTCGGCTTCACCATCGCCGGCAGCACCTTTCTCGCGCTCAACGGCGGGGCGGGCGTGGCTTTCACCGACGCGATCTCCTTCCAGCTGATGACCGAGGATCAGGCGCAAACCGATCGCTATTGGGACGCCATCATCCAGGGCGGCGGCACGGAGATCGCCTGCAGCTGGTGCCGCGACCGCTGGGGCGTCCGCTGGCAGATCGTCCCGCGTGCCCTGATGGACGGGCTGGCCGATCCCGATCCGGCCGCCGCCGCCCGCGTGATGCAGGCGATGATGGGCATGGTGAAGATCGACATCGCCGCGATCGAGGCGGCACGACGCGGAGACGCCGTATGAATCATGAGCTCGCCATCGAACGTGTCCTCGACGCGCCCGTCACCGCCATCTGGCAGGCATGGCGCGAGCATCTGGAGGAATGGTGGTGCCCGCTGCCGTGGCGCACCGAGCTCCACGCGCTGGAACTCCAAGCCGGCGGCCGCTTCGCGACGACGATGATCAGCCCGGACGGCGAGCGTCACGACGACGAAGGCCTGATCCTGGAAGCCATCCCTCAGCAGCGCGTGGTGTTCACCAACGCGCTCCTCCCCGGCTGGCGTCCCCAGCCCGGCAACCCCTTCCCCTTCATCGGACTGTTCGAGTTCACGCCCGAAGGCACGGGCACCCGCTACCGCGCGGCCGCCCGCCACTGGACGGCGGACGACTGCGAGACGCACCGCGCGATGGGCTTCGAGGACGGCTGGCTCGCCGTCGCGGCGCAGCTGGAGGCAGTCGCCCGCCGGGTGTCCGGGTTACCGGCAAAGGCATGACCGATGCCGTCAGGCGAAGGCCGCCGACCCCTTGAGCTGCTGATAGGCGGCGATGACCTTTTGCAGCGCCCCTTCATGGCTTCGATCGCCGCCGTTGCGGTCCGGATGATACTGCCGCACCAGCTCGCTGTAGCGTTTGCGCAGCGCCGTGCGGTCGGCATCCACCTCCAGCCCCATGACCTTCAGCGCCGATCGGTCGCCCGGCGTCAGCGGCCGCCCGTCCTTGCGCTCGGCACGGACGTTCGCCTTGAACTTCGCGCCGATCGCATCGAGCGGATCGGCGAAGTCCGCCCAGCGCGGCCCACGGTCGCCGCCCGCGCTCGCAAAGGCACGCGTCTCCCGCTCCCAGCCGGCATAGGGCCGCTGGGCGTCGTGGATCTCCTCGACGGTCATGCCCGCGAAATAGTTATAGCCGGCGTTGAACTGGCGGACGTGGTCCAGGCAGAACCAGCGATAGCCCGCCGGTCGGTCGCTGCCCTGCGGCGCGCCCTCCAGCGGCGGCGCGCGAAACTCGCCCGCCTCGACGCACCCCGGTGCCTCACAGGCCCGCCCACTCTCCACTCGACCATGGAACCGCGTGTTCGGCCGGTCCTTCCCGATCTTCTCGCGTGCCACGCGACTCCCTCATGCAAACCCACTATATAGGCGCGATGCAGACCACCGCTACCGGCCCCATCGCCTCCGAAATCACCGCTCGCCTGACCGAGGCGCTCGACCCCACGCATCTGGAGGTCATCAACGACAGCGGCCGCCACGCCGGCCACAGCGGCGACAACGGCACCGGCGAATCCCACTTCACCGTCGTGGTCGAAAGCCGGGCCTTTGCGGGCCGCTCGCGCGTTGAGCGCCAGCGGCTGGTGAACCAGGCCCTGTCCGACCTGCTCATAGACCGAGTCCACGCGCTGGCAATCCGGGCCCGCGCTCCAGGAGAGTAGCGCCGATGTCGTACAATCTTTGGTACTGGCCTGAGATCCAGGGTCGCGGCGAGTTCGTGCGCCTGGCACTGGAAGCGGCCGGTATCGACTATTGTGACTGCGCCCGCGAACGCGGCACTCAGGCGCTGGTCGACGACATGGCCCGCTACACCCAGCGCCCGCCCTTCGCCCCGCCCTATCTCGAGCTCCAGGGTTTCGTAATCGCGCAGACCGCCAACATCCTGCTCTATCTTGGCGAGCACCACGACCTGGCGCCCTCGCGCCTTTCCGACCGGCTGTGGCTCCACCAGCTCCAGCTCACCATCGCGGACATGGTGGCGGAGGTGCACAACATCCACCATCCCGTCGCCATGGGCGAATATTACGAGGACCAGAAGGCGGAGGCGCTGCGCGCCGCCGAACAGTTCCGGGCCGAGCGCATCCCGAAGTTCCTCCAGCACTTCGACGGCGCGGCACAGGCGAACCCCGGCGAATGGCTGATCGATCATCGCTGGACCTATGCCGACACCTCGCTGTTCCAGCTGATCGAGGGGCTGCGCTACATGTTCCCGCAGCGCATGGCGGCGATCGAGCACGCCTATCCCGCGCTGCTCAAGATCCATGGCCTCGTCCGCTCCCTGCCGGGCGTCGCCGCCTATCTTGCGAGCGATCGACGCCTGTCGTTCAACGAGGACGGCATCTTCCGCCACTATCCCGAACTCGATGGCGCGTGATCCCGGCCGGGCCCGGCCGAGTTGCGCCGGTCGCGCACCCCAAGTAAAGCCGCGCCGCTCATGACCGATCCGCTCATTCTCGCCGTCCCCAAGGGGCGCATCCTCGAAGAGGCGCTGCCGCTGCTCGCGGCCGTCGGCATCGTGCCGGAACCCGCCTTTTCGGACGAGGGCAGCCGCGCGCTGCGCTTTCGCACCAACACGCCCGCCGTGGACCTGATCCGCGTACGCGCGTTCGACGTGGCGACCTTCGTCGCGCACGGCGCCGCCCAGCTCGGCATCGTCGGCTCCGACGTGCTTGCCGAGTTCGAATATTCGGAGCTCTACGCGCCGGTCGATCTCGGCATCGGCCATTGCCGCATCTCGGTCGCCGAACCCGCCGGCATGGCCGAGCACGATGATCCGCGCGGCTGGAGCCATGTGCGCGTCGCCACCAAATATCCGCACGTCACCCGCCAGCACTTCGCCCGCCGCGGCGTGCAGGCGGAGTGCGTGAAGTTGAACGGCGCGATGGAGCTCGCCCCCGTGCTCGGCCTCGCGCCGCGCATCGTCGACCTCGTCTCCTCGGGCCGTACGCTCAAGGAAAACGGCCTGGTCGAGGTCGAGGTGATCGCCGAGGTCAGCTCGCGCCTCGTCGCCAACCGCGCCGCCTTCAAGACCCGTCCCGACGTGGTACCGCTGGTGGACGCGTTCCGCCGTGCGGTGATGGAGAAGACCGCATGCTGAGGCTCGACTTCACCGACCTCGACTTCGAGCGCGGCTTCGCCGAGCTCGTCGACTCCCGCCGCGAGGCCGACGCCGATGTCGCCCGCGACGTGCGCGCGATCCTCGCCGCCGTGCGCGACGAGGGGGATGCCGCGCTCGCCGCCTTCACCCGCCGCTTCGACCGCCACGATCCGGAAGAGACTGGCTGGCGCATCGAGCAGGCCGATTGCATCGCCGCGCTCGAAGGGCTCGCCCCCGATCTGCGCGCCGCGCTCGAACTCGCCCACGACCGCATCGTCGCCTACCACGCCAAGCAGCGTCCCGCCGACAGCGACAGTGTGGACGACGCCGGCGTCCGCCTGGGCGCCCGCTGGCGCGCCGTCCAGGCAGCCGGCGTCTATGTGCCCGGCGGCCGCGCCGCCTATCCCTCTTCCGTGCTCATGAACGCGGTCCCCGCCAAGGTCGCGGGCGTCGAGCGGCTGGTGATGGTGACGCCCACCCCCGATGGCGTGGTCAATCCGCTCGTCCTCGCCGCCGCCGCGCTTGCGGGCGTGGACGAGGTCTGGCGCATCGGCGGCGCGCAGGCGATCGCCGCGCTCGCCTATGGCACCGAACGCATCAAGCCGGTCGACGTCGTCACCGGTCCGGGCAATGCCTGGGTCGCGGAGGCTAAGCGCCAGCTCTACGGCGTCGTCGGCATCGACATGGTCGCCGGCCCGTCCGAGATCGTCGTGGTGGCGGACGGCGCCAACGACCCCGAATGGATCGCCGCCGACCTGCTCAGCCAGGCCGAGCACGACCCCACCAGCCAGTCGATCCTGTTCACCGACGACGCGCTGTTCGCCGATGCCGTGGCCGAGGCGGTCGATCGCCAGATCGCCACCCTCGCCACCAAAGCCGTCGCCCGCGACAGCTGGGACGCGAACGGCGCGATCGTGCTCGTCGAACGCCTCGACCAGGCGATGCCGCTGGTCGATCGCCTCGCGCCCGAGCATCTCGAGCTTGCCGTCGACAATCCCGAGCCGCTGTTCGACCGTGTGCGCAACGCCGGCTCCGTCTTCCTCGGCCGCCACACGCCCGAGGCGGTCGGCGATTACGTCGCCGGCCCCAACCACGTGCTGCCCACCGGCCGCCGCGCGCGCTTTGCGTCCGGGCTGTCGGTACTCGATTACATGAAGCGCACCAGCTTCTTGGGCTTGGATGCTGCGGCACTTGGGCGTATCGGCCCGGCCGCAGTCACGCTGGCCGAGGCGGAGGGGCTTCCCGCCCACGCCCGCTCGGTCGCGATCCGCCTTTCCTGAACTTTCTCGCCGGCGCGCGCATTCTCCTTGCGCCCCGGCCAATGGACGACCTGATCATGACCACGCCCAATCCTCGCCCCCGTGCGCTCCGCCAGGCCCGCGCTGCCGCGCGTCTCGCTGCCGTCCAGGCGCTCTACCAGCAGGAGATGGAGGGCACGCCGATCCCGACGCTGCTGCACGAGTTCCACCAGCACCGCCTGGGCGCGACCATCGAGGGCGTCGAATATGCCGAAGCGGACATCGCCTTCTTCGACGACGTGGTGCGTGGCGTCGACGCCCGCCGCGAGGAGATCGACCGCGCCATCACCGCCAAGCTTTCCGAAGGCTGGTCGCTCGACCGCCTCGACAAGCCGATGCGCCAGATCCTGCGCGCCGGCACCTATGAGCTGATCGCCCGCGTTGACGTGCCCGCCGCCGCCGTCATCAGCGAGTATATCGACGTCGCCGACGCCTTTTACGACCGCCGCGAAAAGGGCTTCGTAAACGGCCTGCTCGACGGCGTCGCCAAGACCGTGCGCGGCGGCTCTGCCGCGCCTGCGGAAGCGCCGGAGGCGTGACGCGCTGCCCCGCCTGGGGCAGAACCGCCGCATGACCGAGGCCGAGTTCCTGGAGGCGCTGCGCGCGCTGCCGCTCCACCCCGCCGCGCGCGGGCTCACGGACGACGCGGCGGTGCTGCCCGCCGGGACCACCCCCGCCACCGTCCTCACCAGCGACCTGCTGGTGGAGGGCGTGCATTTCCTGCCCGACGATCCCGCCGACACCGTCGCCTGGAAGCTGCTGGCGACCAACCTCTCCGACCTCGCCGCCAAGGGCGCGACGCCGGTCGGCGTGCTGCTCGGCTACCCGCTCGGCGATGACGCCTGGGATCGCGCGTTCCTCGCGGGACTCGCCACCGGGCTCGCCACCTTCGACTGCCCCCTGCTCGGCGGCGACACCGTCCGCCAGCCGGCCGGCAGCCCGCGCTTCCTGTCGCTGACCGCGATCGGCCACAGCGCCGCGACCCCCGCCCGCAACGGCGCGCGCGCAGGCGACGCGCTGTGGGTCACCGGCACCATCGGCGACGCCGGTGCCGGCCTCGCCATCGCCCGCGGCGCCGAGGGTCCGCCGGCGCTGCTCGACCGCTACCGCCGCCCCATCCCGCGCCTGGCGGAAGGCCGCACGCTCGCACCGGTGGTGCACGCCATGATGGACGTATCCGACGGCCTCCTGCTCGACGCCAGCCGCATGGCCGCCGCCAGCGGCTTGGGCGTCGCGATCGACCTCGCCGACGTACCCCGCTCCGCCGACCTCCTCCGCCACGCCGGCGACTCCCCCGCCGCCCGCCTCGCCGCCGCGACTGCGGGTGACGATTACGAGCTGCTGTTCGCGCTTCCGGCCGGCGTCACGCCGCCGGTACCCGCCACCCAGGTGGGGCGCTTCCACGCCGAGCCCGGCCTCGTCCTCACCGACAACGGCGCCCCCATCCCGCTTCCAGCGCGGCTCGGCTTTCAACACCACGGCGGATAGGCAAGGCCTACCCCCGAACCCCGTACCCCGGCGAAGGCCGGGATCCAGTTGCGACGCACTCGGTAACGGTTCGCACCTTCGCTCCCGTCCCCCAACTGGGCCCCGGCCTTCGCCGGGGTACAGGGTTGCCTACGGATCGGCTGCCCCATCACGGTGGCTAGAGCGAGAACCGTTCGTGCTGAGTAGGGGCTGAGCCTGTCGAAGACCCGTATCGAAGCACCTGCGCCGGTCCTTCGATACGCCATTTCGACTTCGCTCAATGGCACCTCAGGACGAACGGGCATGCGCAGCGTCGTCACCGCCCCGCGGGGTCGGACATCCCCGTTCGTTTCGAGGAGCCGTCGAGCTTGTCGAGACGGCGTCTCGAGAAACCGGCCGCGGCTCTCTCGACACGGGCTCTCGACAGGCTCGATCCCTGCTCGAGACAAACGGAAGGGGAAGCGAGCGGAAGGAGAGGCGCGTGAAGTCGGCGGCGCTGTTCCCTCACCCAAACCTGCTTGTGCTCCCGCCACAACGGCATATGCTCGCGCCGATGGGTTAGACCCGACGCACGAACGCCGGGCCACCTTCTGACAGGAGGGGCGTATGACGATCGTCTATTTCGCCATGGCATGCGGCGTCATCGCCGTTCTCTATGGCGTGTTCACCGCCGGCCAGGTGCTGCGCGCCTCCCCCGGCGACGCGCGGATGCAGGCGATCGCCGCTGCGATCCAGGAGGGCGCCGGCGCCTATCTCGGGCGCCAGTATCGCGCGGTCGCCGTCGTCGGCGTGCTCGTCGCGATCCTCCTCGTGCCAACCGTCAGCCTGCTTTCCGCAGCCGGCTTCGTCCTCGGTGCGCTGCTGTCGGGCGCGGCTGGCTATGTCGGCATGACCATCTCCGTCCGCGCCAACGTCCGCACCGCAGAAGCATCGCGCCGCTCGCTCCAGGCCGGCCTCACTCTCGCCTTCCGCTCGGGCGCCATCACCGGCATGCTGGTCGCAGGGCTCGGCCTGCTCGCGATCGCCGGCCTCTTCTGGTACCTGGTCGCGATCGCCGGCCACGCCCCCAACGACCGCGAAGTGGTCGAGGCGCTCACCGCACTCGCCTTCGGTGCCTCGCTCATCTCCATCTTCGCGCGGCTGGGCGGCGGCATCTTCACCAAGGCAGCCGACGTCGGCGCCGACCTGGTCGGCAAGGTCGAGGCCGGCATCCCGGAGGACGATCCCCGCAACCCCGCCGTCATCGCCGACAACGTCGGCGACAATGTCGGCGACTGCGCCGGCATGGCCGCCGACCTGTTCGAAACCTATGTCGTCACCTTGGGCCTCACCATGGTGTCGATCGCGCTGCTGGTGCAGGCCTCCTCGGCCGAGTTGCTCGCGCTGATGGCGCTGCCGCTGGTGGTGGGCGGCGCCTGCATCCTCGCCTCGATTGCCGGCACCTACATGGTCCGGCTCGGCCGCACCGGCTCGATCATGGGCGCGCTCTACAAGGGCCTGTGGACCACGATCGTGCTCGCGGTCCCGCTCATCTATCTCGCCTGCCGCTGGACGCTCGGCGACCTCGACCAGGTGATCGGCGGCGCCGGCTTCCTGGACCCGCTCGATGATGCGCTGACGGTCGAGGGCGCGCTCGGCACCGCCGCCACCGCGTCCACCCACTTCACCGGCATGGACCTGTTCTGGTGCATGATGATCGGCCTGGGCGTCACCGCGCTGCTGGTGTGGATCACCGAATATTACACCGGCACCCGCTATCGCCCAGTCCGCTCGATCGCGCGCGCGTCGGCCACCGGCCACGGCACCAACGTCATCCAGGGCCTCGCCATCGGCCTGGAGTCCACCGCGCTCCCCACGCTGGTGATCGTCGTCGCGGTGATCGCATCCTACCAACTCGCCGGGATCATCGGCGTCGCCTTTGCCGCCACCGCGCTGCTGGCGCTCGCCGGGATGGTGGTGGCGCTCGACGCCTATGGCCCGGTCACCGACAACGCGGGCGGCATCGCCGAGATGGCCGGCCTGCCCGACAACGTCCGCCAGCGCACCGATGCGCTCGACGCCGTCGGCAACACCACCAAGGCGGTGACCAAGGGCTATGCGATCGGCTCCGCAGCCCTCGCGGCGCTGGTGCTGTTCGGCGCCTACACCACCGACCTCAACCGCTTCTTCCCCGACCTCGCCGTCGATTTCTCGCTCTCCAACCCCTACGTGATCGTCGGGCTGCTGCTCGGCGCGCTGCTCCCCTATCTGTTCGGCGCGTTCGGCATGACCGCGGTCGGCCGCGCGGCCGGATCGGTGGTGGAGGACGTCCGCCGCCAGTTCCGCGACGATCCCGGCATCATGGCCGGTAACAGCCGCCCCAACTATGCCCATACCGTCGACATCGTCACCCGCGCCGCGATCCGGGAGATGATCGTCCCCTCGCTGCTGCCCGTGCTCTCGCCGATCCTCGTCTACTTCGTCATCACCGCGGTCGCCGGCCAGGCGCAGGGCTTCGCGGCACTCGGCGCAATGCTGCTCGGCGTCATCGTCTCCGGCCTGTTCGTGGCCATCTCGATGACCTCGGGCGGCGGCGCCTGGGACAATGCCAAGAAATACATCGAGGACGGCAACTACGGCGGCAAGGGATCGGAAGCGCACATGGCCGCCGTTACCGGCGACACGGTGGGCGATCCCTACAAGGACACCGCTGGTCCGGCCGTGAACCCGATGATCAAGATCACCAACATCGTCGCGCTGCTGCTGCTCGCCGCCCTCGCCGGCGCCTGAGGCGCGCCTCCGCTGCGTGGACTTTGGGCAACAGCCTCCCCATATCGGGCGCGTCGGATGTGCGGCGGCCCGTGCGGGAACCGCGTCCGCCTTTCCTTTTGGCGGCGCCCGGAGTAAGGCACCGCGACTTTTCAGCCCTGCGAGGATTTTTTGGCAAAAGAAGAACTTCTGGAAATGCGCGGTCAGGTGGTGGAGCTTCTGCCCAACGCCATGTTCCGCGTCCGGCTTGAGAACGACCATGAGATTCTCGGCCACACTGCCGGCAAGATGCGCAAGAACCGCATCCGCGTGCTGGTCGGCGACGAGGTGCTCGTCGAGCTGACCCCGTACGACCTGACCAAGGGTCGCATCACCTACCGCTTCAAATAAGGCCCGAGCCAATGCGGCTCGTCCTCGCCTCCACCTCCCCGCGCCGCCGCGAGCTGCTGGCGCGACTCGGCGTCGTGCCCGATCGCATCGCCGGCCCGGAGCTCGACGAGACCCCGCGCCCCGGCGAACTGCCGCGCCCCTATGCGCTGCGGCTGGCCGAGGAAAAGGCGCGCGCCATCGCCCGCGAGCCCGATGAGATCGTCGTCGCCGGCGACACCACCATCGGGGTCGGCCGCCGCATCCTCAACAAGCCCGCGGACGAAGCCGATCACCGCGCGATGCTCGGCCTGCTGTCCGGCCGCCGCCACCACTGCCTCTCGGCGGTGTGCGTGATCGGGCTCGACGGCAAGGCGCGCGTGCGCGTGACGGACTCCGTGGTCGTCTTCAAGCGGCTCACTAACGACGAGATCGACTGGTATCTCCGCTCGGGCGAGGGTGAGGGCAAGGCCGGCGGCTATGCCATTCAGGGCCGCGCCGAAAGCTTCGTGCGCTTCCTGTCGGGCAGCCACTCCGGCGTCGTCGGCCTGCCGCTGTTCGACACCCGCGCGCTGCTGGAATCCAGCGGCTACCGCTTCGCCTGATCGCATGCCGCGCTGGATCGTCGAGCGCGGGATCGGCGAGACCCGCGCCGCGCTGGTCGACGAGAACGCCATCCTCGAAGCCTGTATCGAGCCTGACGATAGCCTGCGTGCCGGCACGGTGCTGGCGGCCCGCCTCGCCAAGCGGCTGACCCAGCGCAACGAAGGCGTCGTCGTGTGGGACGGCGGCGAGGCGATGCTCGCTCCCCTGCCCCGCGCGCTGCCCGAAGGCGCCACACTGCTGGTCGAGATCACCCGCCCGCCGCTCCCCGAACCCGGCAAGCCCAAGCGCGCCCGCGCGCGTCCAGCGGCCGAAGGCGCGACGCCCCGCCCCGGCCCGGACCTCCTCCAGCGCCTCCCCGACGCCCGACTGCTCGGCCGCTTCGACGCGGACCTGCTGGAAGATGCCGGCTGGTCGATGCTGCTGGAGGAAGCCATCACCGGCCAAGTGGCGTTCGCGACCGGCAGCCTCACGCTCTCGCTCACCCCGGCGATGACACTGATCGACGTCGACGGCGAGCAGGCACCCGCCGCCCTCGCCGTCGCCGGAGCCGCTGCCGCCGCCCGCGCCATCCGCCGCCTCGACATCGGCGGCTCGATCGGCATCGACCTGCCGGACGCCGGCGACAAGGCCGCGCGCCAGGCCGCCGCCGCCGCCATCGACGCTGCCTTGCCCCAGCCGTTCGAGCGCACAGCCGTCAACGGCTTCGGCTTCGTCCAGATCGTCCGCCGCCGCGCCCGCGTCTCCATCCCCGAGCTCTACGCACACGACCCCATCGCCGCCCACGCCCGCGCGCTGCTCCGCCGCGCCGAGCGCACCGGCGGCGCCGGCGAGCGCACGCTCACCGCACCCCCTTCGCTGATCGCACACCTTGCCGCCCGCCCGGCATGGCTGGCCGAGCTTGCAAACCGCATCGGCGCGCCCGTCGCCTTGCGGGAGGACCCTGCCCTCGCCATATCCGCAGGCCATGTCCAAGCGCGCTTCCCGTGATGTCTGCGCGCTGTGCGGTGCCCCCGTGGCCGCGCAGCACGCTCCTTTCTGCAGCCAGGGCTGTCGCGACCGCGATCTGCTCAACTGGCTGGGCGAAGGCTATCGCCTGCCGGGCACCCAAGCGCCGTCCGAAAGAATTTCTGCGGGCGGGCTGGACAGCGACGAATCCGCCGACTAACAGGCGCGCTCTGTCCGGTTCAGGACGGAATGCCCGGGTAGCTCAGTTGGTAGAGCATGCGACTGAAAATCGCAGTGTCGGCGGTTCGACCCCGTCCCCGGGCACCACTCCTCACATCGCGATCCTTGCCCCAGGGCTGACGCCATCGGGCGCGGACCTGCCGGCTCATTGCGCCCTCCGCCAGGATTGAGTCTGGCACAGCTTCCAGACGCAGCCGGTCAGCGCCAGCGTCCCGTCCGCCTGCACTGCCAGGAAGGACTTGTAGGTGCGGCCGCTGCGCGGATCGTACACCTGCCCCTTCCACCGCGCCTTGTCCGGGACAAAGCCGGTCAGGATCCGCAGGCTGCTCGTCGAGCGGTTCCGCAGGCTGGGATCCGGATTGTTGACGTCGGTCTTCGGCACCTTCGGATCGGGCTTCAAGACCTTCACGATCGCGCCGCACAGCGCCGGCCCGCAGGGGGCGATTTCCACGACCGCCTGATTGCCCTCCGTCAGCCAGCGTCCGGCGGGACTGGCCGGGGCGGCCGCTGCCGCTGTCGCCAGCGGCAGCGTCACCGCAACAGCGGCGATGGCGAAGCGCGCGATCATGCCGCTGCGCCTTCACAAACGAGCGTCGCACCGCGCAGTTCATAGCCTGCGATCAGCGCGTTCCAGCCGATGTCCGGCGTGCGTGCCAGCCGGATGCCGGGGACACGCAGCAGCCGATCGAGGAAGATCGCCGCCTCCTGCAGCGCGACCTGGGCTCCGGGGCAGCGATGCTCGCCGTCGCCAAAGGCAAGCCCCGCGCGTCCGACCCGCTCGGCCGGGCTTCGGTCCGGATCGAGCCGATGCGGGCAGCTTCCGACAGCCGCCGCATCGCCATTCGCGCCGCGCACGTCCAGTGCGACGACCTCGCTCTCCGCCTCGGTCCTGCGAAACAACATGCCCACCACTGGTTCGAGGCGCAGGATTTCCTCCAGGATCGCGATCCGCGAGCCCTCGTCGCCAGCCAGGAAGCGGTCCCGCAGCGCATCGTCCTCCAGCAGGTGCCAGCCCGCCATGGTCAGGAATTCGCGCGTGGTGATCATGCCCGCCGCACCATAGGTCAGGCATTCGGTCAGGATCTCGCGCTCCGAATAGCCCTCGTCCAGCAGGTGCGAGATCACGTCGTCGCGCCGCTGCAGCCGCCGTGCCGCAACCGCAGGCCGGACGTCGCGCAGCAGGAAATTCAGCGCGCGCAGCTGCCCGCGTGCGAAGCCGAGCACCGTCGCCAGCCACGATCCCCCCTGCGGCATGCCGGTCACCAGCGCGCCCAGCCGCTTCGCCATCCCCGCGCGGTCGCTGTCGGTCAGCCCGACGATTTCCGCCGCGATCGTCACCGCCATCTCCAGCCCGAGCGTGTCCAGGTCGCCCTGCCCCGTCGCCCTGAGGCGCGCGACCAGCTCGTCGCTCGTACGCTCCATCAGCGCGCGATAGGCGGTGGTGACCACGCGCGGCGCAAAGAAGCGCGCGGTCGCGCCGCGCTGCCGCCGGTGCTCCGCTCCGTGCTGGTAGAGGATCGGAGCGCGGGTGAGCGACACCTTGTTCACCAGGTCGGCCAGGAAGCCTGCCTGCCGCGCGTCCGGATTGCGCAGCAGCCCGCGGGCTTCCGCAAAATCGCGCACGACGCGCATCTGCACGCCGCCCTGCCCGGCCCGCGCGACAGCCGCCGACTTGCGGTCGTCTCGCGCCGACACGGGGCAGAAACCGGAGATCGCTTGATCGGTCATCTCGATACGCCTACTTATGATACATGGTGGATCATAAAGTGGCGCGCCCGCCCGGCAAGTCAAGGGACACAGCACACGCCGACCCCCGCATCGCCAAGTCGCGTCGCGCGCTGCACGCCGCGCTGCTCGCCCTCGTCGCGGAAACGCCGTTCGAGGAGGTGACCGTGGCGGCGATCACCAAACGGGCCGGCGTCGGCTACGCGACCTTCTTTCGCCACTATCCCTCGACCGAGGCATTGCTGGGGGACATCGCCGATCAGTGGATCGGCGAGCTTCTCGCCCGCGTCGCGCCGCTGGTGATCGCACAGGATACGCACGGTGCGGCCCTGGCGCTGGCGAGTTTCGTCGAGGCGCGCCGCCCGCTGTGCCGAGCCCTGCTCGTCGGCGCGGGAGAGGTCATGCGACGCGACATCACTGCGCGCGCCATCGCCGCCGCCGGCGGTGTGGAGACGCCCGTCCAGCCATGGCTGCCCCGTGACCTGGGCATCGCCCACGGCGTTGCCGCCACGATTGCGATCCTGCGGTGGTGGCTGGAAGCGGATCGCCAGGAGGATGCAGCGGCGGTCGCGGACATCATCGACCGGCTCGTATTCACCCCCCTCGCCCAAGCGGCCGACGCCTGACAACCGCGATCGACGATGATGGCGTGCGGCGCGGCCCATGCGACACGGCCAAGACGCCCCGGTGACACGCCGGAGCGGCCTGATCCGGTCGCCTTGCGCTCGGCACGGCCTTCTCTCGACACGAATTGGGACGCGAACCAGCCGCGCGTCACGATGCAGCGTCCGCCTATCGGCGCCCCTGCCGGAATCGGCCGGCCGCGAACATCGCTGCGGGCCGGCACGCCGATACTCCCGTCGCGATACCGCTTCAGCAACTCGCACGACCCGGAAGAAGCCGCGCAACCTTCTCGACCCTAGCCAGGCGCCGTCATGCGACCAGGAACTTCACAGCGCCCCGTTACAACCCGGACCTCTCTCGTCCAAGGCAAGGTCGCTCCCCATCCGGTTCCCGCAGCAGGACCTCACCGTCGCTCACCACTTTGGGAGACCATCGCGACATGGCCCATCCGCATGCGGCGACTGGCTTCGAACGACACGACCGCGCCTTCCTTGTGGGCCTGGCAATTAGACGAACCGTGCCAGGGAGCACTCATCCATCGTCTCGGAAAGCACCATCCGACACCAGCGTCGTGTCAGACGTGTCCCAGGGCGCTCGAATCACCCGACCCGGCAATGCTGTGATGGAGGCGGCCATCACAGCGCGCCTGCCTTTCCCCCGACGTCACGCGGCAAGACGGAGACCGCTGGGCGCCGCGCAATCCGACGCTCCGAATGGAGCCCGACGAAGCTAAATAGAGGCTCCGCTGTCGTTCTCAAAAAGACGTTCGCACCTGCGGAACTTCTAGCCTGATTCCGCCGCGCTCAATGTCGTTGAATACAGCAAAGGCGCCAATCCGGCCCGTCAGAGCACAAGATCGACGCCCGTTGCACTGCACAAATAACCTGCCCGCGGCCTAGTGTTTTCCCCGCCCGCAGCCGATACTCAGAGAATAGCGAACAACACCAGAGACCAGATCACGGCACCGACCACAGCTGAGATAAGGAAGCTCAGTGCCAACGATGCAGGCATCGTGTCTTCAAGCTGTTCGAATGGCACCTTCATCGTCATCCTCTCCTCGGCGGGCTGCCCCGCTCTCCGACTCCACGATAGTTCCTTTCGAAGTCTCAACGGTCAAGCAAAAGATTCTGTTCCGAAATCACGACGAACGGAGTTCAGGCCAATGTTTTAATGTTCTCGAAAGCTTTGCCACAAACTCTGGTCCAGCGGCTCCAGAAGATATTGCAGCAGGGTCCGGCGTCGGAGCGGGATCAGGATTTCGACGGGCAGACCGGGCTTGATCTCCCGCCCGCGCGCATGGCGGCGCATGACGGCCAGGCCCGCCTCCGGCACCACCACCTCGCCCGTGTAGTAGTGGGTGCCGGTGCGCTGGTCCTCGAAACTGTCGGCGGACAAGCGGCTGATCGTCCCCAGGATCGGCGGCAGCGCCCGCGCATGGAGCGCCGGGATACGGACTTCCGCCTCCTGCCCGACGAACAGGTCGTCGGCGTCGTCCGGCGCGATCCGTGCCTGGATCACCAGCGCCACCCGCTCGGGCACGATCTCCATCAGCCGCTCGCCCGCGCCGATCACCCCGCCCACCGTGTGCACCGCCAGCCCCACGACCTGGCCCGACGCCGGCGCCCGGATCAGCGTGTTCGCCAGCGCCTCCCGCGCCGCGCTCAGCTTGGGCATCAGGTCGTTCAGCGTGAACTCGGTCGTGCGGAGCAAGTCCGTCAGCTGCTGCCGGTCGTCGGAGGTGAGCGAGCGGCTCTGCAACTGCTTCTCGCCGATCTGCTCGCGCACTTCCGCGTCGTTCGCGCGCAGCCGCCCCGCCTCGCCCTCCAGGGCGGCAGCGCTGCGTTCCAGCGCGCGGATGCGGTTCTCGCTCGCAAAGCCCTTCACCGCCAGCGCCCGCATCCCGCGCAGTTCGTCCTCCAGCAGCCGCTGCTGCGCATCGATCGCGCGCAACTGCTCGCGGATGCCGATGCTGCGCGACACCAGCTGCGCGCCCTGCTGCGCGACCACCACCCGCTGGTCGGTGAGCGCCGTCTCGCTCGCGGCGAGCTCGCGGCGCTGCAAGGCCATCGCCCGTTCCGCCTCGATACGGTCATCGCCTTCCAGGCTCGCAAAGCCCGGCGGCGGCTCCAGCGAGGCGCCGGTCAGCTGCGCCGTCAGCCGCGCACGCTGGGCCTGCAACGCGATCACCTGCGCGGTGAGCGAGCGCTCCAGGGCGCGCGTCTCGCTGCCGGCCAGTTCGATCAGCACCTGCCCCTGCGCCACCCGCTGGCCTTCGCGCACCAGCAGGGCGGCGACGATGCCGCCCTGCTGGTGCTGCACCGCCTGGCGGTTTCCCGCCACTGCCACCGCGCCGCCCGCATAGGCGGCCGCATCCAGCCGCACGAACGCCGCCCAGCCCAGGAAGACGCCAAAGAACAGCAGCACCAGCAACCAGCCGATCCTCCCCTCGCGCTCCACGCCGTCGGAGCCAGCGTCGCCCGCTCCGGCCACGCCGGCCACGCTTGCGGCGGGCACGCGTCGTGGCGCCAGCGCACCTCGGATTCCTCCCACCGGGCTCCGGCTCATGCGCTCCCCCCCGCGTCGTCCGCGATCGCGCGGCCGCCCGAAAGCTGGCGGACCACGACCTCGCGCGTGTCGAACATCTCCAGGCGGCCGTCGCGCAGCACCACCAGCTTGTCGCTCGCCGCCAGGATGCCGGTGCGGTGCGCGACCACGATGATGGTGACACCCGCGCGCTTCTGCTCGGCAAGCGCCGCGGAGAGCTGCGCCTCGCCCTGGGCGTCCAGGCTGGCGTTGGGCTCGTCCAGCACCAGCACGCGGGGCCGTCCGAACAGCGCGCGCGCCAGCGCGATCCGCTGCGCCTGCCCCACCGAAAGCCCGGCCCCGTTCCATCCAAGCCGCGTGTCATAGGCCTGGGGCAGCCGCAGGATGAAGTCGTGCGCCCCGCACTGCCGGGCGGCGCGGATCACCTCCGCGTCCAGCGTTGCCCCCTCGCCCCCTTCCGCGCTCCGGAACCGGGCGATGTTCTGCTTGATCGTTCCCCCGAACAGCGTCGGCTCCTGCGGGACATAGCCGATCGCCGCCGCCAGCTGCTCCGCCGGCCAGTCGGCGAGCGCGGCGCCGTCGATCCGCACCGCCCCGCCCGCTGCGGGCTGCGCCCCGACCAGAGCGCGCACCAGCGTCGACTTGCCGGCACCGCTCGGCCCGATCACGCCCACCATCTCCCCCGCGGCGATGCGCAGGTCGATGCCGTGCAGCACCAGGCGCGCGCCTTCGGGATCGGCGACGGAGAGGCGCTCGGCCGCCACGTCGCCGCGCACCTCCGGCAGGCGCGTCGGCCCGCCGGTGGGCCCGGCGGCGTCGAACAGCCCCAGCAGCGCGCCATAGGCGGTCCGCGCCTGGATCATGTTGCGCCAGGCGGCGGTGATCCCCTCGATCGGCGCTAGCGCCCGCGCGATCAGCAGCGAGGCGGCAAAGATCGTCCCGCCGGAAATCCGCTGCTCGATCGCCAGCAACGCGCCCAGCCCCAGGGCCAGCGACTGCATCGCGATCCGCACCGTCCGTGCGAGGGTGAGGTAGCGCGCCCCGACAAAGGCCGCGCGCATCTGCAGCGCCTGCGCGACGTGCCGGTCGCGCAGGTGCAGCCGCACCAGCCCCGGCTGCATGCCCAGCGCCCGCACCACGCCTGCCGCCGCCAGGCTCGCGTCCACACGCTGATAGCCATGCTGCTGGGCCGCAGAGGCATCCTGGATCAGCGCCTTGGTGCCGCGTTCGTTCAGAAAGGTGAGCAGCAGCAGGATCGCCGAACACGCCACCGCCATCACGCCCAGCGCCGGGTGGAGCAGGAAACACACCAGCATGTAGATCGGCGACCAGGGCGCATCGAACAGCGCGATCATGCCAAGGCCGGTGATCGTCTGGCGCAGCGTGTCGAACTCGCGCAGCAGCACGCCCCCCTGGCCTTGCGCGTTCGGCGCCTGCAGCAGCGTTCCGATCAACGCCGGCCCCAGCAGCCGGTCGAGCCGCGCGCTGGCGCGGATCAGCAGGCGGGTGCGCAACAGATCCAGCACCCCCAGCGTCGCCACCGCTGCCAGGAAGATCAGCGTCAGCATGCCCAGGGTCATCACGCCGCGCGTCGGCACCACCCGGTCATAGACCTGCAGCATGTAGAGCGACGGCGCGAGGTAGAGCAGGTTCAGCAGCGCGCTGAACAGCGCCGCATGGACCAGGTGGGCACGGCAGGCGGCAAGCGCTTCGCCCAGCACCGGGTTGCGCCGTACGCGGTGCGGAGGGCGGCTGCGCTGCATCAGCCGCCCCCGAAGGCGGCAAGCGCAGGCCCCACGCGGGGCGGTTGCCCCCGCGGCGCCCCCGTCCGGGTCGGCAGCCCCATCAGCCCGCTCGGCGCGATCGAACGCCGCGCTACCGCGATCAGGCAGCCATAGAGCGCGAAGATCGGCGCCACCGTCTTGATCGACAGAAACGAGTAGCTGATCGGCATGCACAGCGCGACATAGATGGCGGTCGCGTTGACGAAGGCGCGCAGCTCGGCGGTGCGCTCGCGCGCCATCAGCACCACCAGCAGCCAGAAGGCGAGGAAGCCGAACAGCGACTGCGACTGGATCAAATAGGCCCAGCCGGCATCCGCATTGGCATAGATGTTGGCGCTCGATTGGCCCCCGAACACGTCCGCCACTTCCAGCCGGCCCAGATAGTCGACTCCCTTGCGCAGACGCCCCGCAAAGGTGTCGCCACCGCGCGGCAGCAGTTCTGCCGCCCGCAGCGCGAACAGCGTCGCCACCAGAACGGGCAGGTAGACCAGCGGCCACAGCCGCGGCCCCCAGCGGCCGAACGGCACCCCCAGGAGGATGCCGAACGCGCACACCAGCGCGAACCGTCCGTCGCATGCCACCACCAGGAACAGGTCGCTGAGCGCCAAGGTCGCGCGCGTGCCCCAACCGATCCGCCCCCACAGCGTCACCAGCACGATCAGCACCACGATCGTCCAGTTCCCCAGCGATACCGGCTCGAGGAAGACGGAAGTGGCCCGGTTCAGCCCGGAGCTTGCGAACAGGTTGCGCCCGCTCGGGCGCTCCACGTTCAGGAACAGTCCCTCCCCCTCGCCCGACCAGAAGGTTTCCGCTTCGATCCCGCGCGTGTTGACGTAATAGGCGGTGACGTTGAACGTCGCCGCGAAGCTCTTCGGCACGGCCAGTTCCCAGGCGGCGATCAGGCTGATCAGCAGCTGCGCCGCCAGCAGCCAGCGCACCAGTTCGCGCCGGCCCAGGCACGTGCCGAGCAGCGCAAAGGCGGGGATCAGCACCGCATCGCCCAGGAACTTGAGCTCCAAGGACTGGCGCACCACCGACAGCAGCAGCCACGCGAGGCACGCCGCGATCAGCAGCACCGTCCAGCGCCGCCAGCCGCCGCGGCGCCGCAGCAGCCCGGCCGCCAGGGCAAGCCCCATCACCAGCCCCTGCACCGCCGTCACGACGCTGCCGTTGATGGCGACGACATGCGCGTTCACCCAGGCAAGCGCGATGTTGAACAGCAGCGCCAGCCACAACGTCGCCAGGGCGAACCGCCGCAGCCGCGGCGCATGGGCGGGCGCGTTCGCACCCTCCGCAGGGTCCGCCCGGCTTGCCGCCGATGCCGCCTGGGCCGCCACCGCGCTAGAACAGCCGCTCGCGGACGAACATCACGTCGCCGTCCTCGATCGGCGCGTCCAGGTCGGCGATCTCGCTCTGCTGCCCCCGCCGGGTCAGGCGGATGCGGTTCTGCGTGCCCGCGTCGTTGGGACCACCACCTTGCGACAGGGCCTGGCGAAAGGTCATGCCCCCCCGAATCGGAAAGCTACCCGGCGCGCGCACCTGCCCATAGATGTAGAAATGTTCGGCTGCCGGAACGAACAGCAGGTCGCCGGGCTGCAACACCGGATCCCCGGCCCCGCCCCGGGCCAGTGCCTCGATCGGGAAGCGCTGCGGGGCGGCGTCGCCCCGGCGCAGCAACACCGTCTCGCTCCCCTCGCGCTGCCCGCCCGCGGTCGCCAGCACCCGTGACAGCGGCTGCGCACCCTGCAGCGGGTAGATACCGGGGCGCACCACCGCGCCCAGCAGCGTCACGCTGCGGCTGACATAGCTCGTCACCTCCACGTTGACGCGCGGGTCGCGCAGATAGCCCCCCTGCACCAGGCCGGCGCGGATCTTCTCGGCCAGTCCGACCGGGGTCTCCCCTGCCGCGGTGACGCTCCCCATCAGCGGCAGCGAGACGCTGCCGTCCTGCTTGATCCGCAGCCGCAGCGGCATGTCGGGCTGGCCATAGATGGTGACCTCCAGCTGGTCGTCGGGCCCCAGACGATAGTCACCGGCCGCCCCCGCCATGGCCTCCGCAGGCGTCGGCCCACCGCCCCCCTGCATCGGCGCTTGCGCCTGCGCGCCACTCGTCCCGGCAAGCATCCCCGCCGCCAGCGCGGCGGCGCTCCGTCGGGCCCATTTCCCCTTGCCCATGGCCTTCCCCTTTCTTCAGAACGCCAGCCCCAGGACCAGCATGCCCCGGGTGCTGCGATAGGTGCCGTACAGCGCGTCGGTGGTGCGGCGGGCGTGCACCGCCTCCAGCCCGATCCGGAACCGCTCGACCGGGGACCAGCCGAGCGCAGCCCGCGCCTCCGCCGTGCGGTCGAAGCTGCGGGCGCCGGCGCTCGCCAGGTCCACCGCGCGAAAGCGTCGTCGCTCGATCCTGCCGGCGAGCTCGAAATCCACCGCGCGCCCGATCCGATAGCGACCGACCAATTCGCCCCGGTCGGCCAGGTAATAGCCGGCAGCGACGTCCCCGCTCGCATCCACGTCGCGCCCGGCCGACGCGCGAAGGCGCAGCCGCGGGACGGGGGTCCAGGCGAGCGAGGCCCCGCCGACCAGGCCTGAAAAGTCGCGCGCGCCCGCATTCCGGCTGTCGGCCGCGACATAGCCGAGCACCCCGCTTGCGATCAGCGCGGCGCCTCGCGCGGTGACGCGCCCGGTGGCGCTTCGCACCCGCGTGGCGTCCGGCCGTCCATCGGCAAGGGGCCGGTTCGGAAAATCGAGCGCCTCGGACGAGAGGGCCAGCGCCAGCCCCAGCCGCCCCCCACGATTGACGGCGATGCCGGCCGAGACGCGCTCCGCCTCCAGGTCGCTTCGCAGCCGCACCGCCGCACTGTTGTCGATCACCCGGCGCCGATAGCCGATCTCCGGATGTATCCCGGCTCCCAGCGTGCAGCCGCCGTCCAGCGTCAGCGTCCGGCTCTCGCGCGTGTTGCGCACCGGCGCGCCCAAGTCGCTGAGGTCGGTCTGGCCCCGCCCGTAGCGGAAGGAGGCGTCGCCATCGCAGCGCGCGCCGACCTGCCAGTCGACGCCCCCGGTCGCGTCGATCCGCTCGCGCTTCAGGAAGCGGTTCTCGCGATAGAAGTCATAGCCCGCGGCCCCGCGCAGGAACAGCCGCTGGCGGCTCACGCGCTGCGCCACGTCGACCACGGCCGAAAGGGTCGTACGGACGTCGTCCTTGCTGCGGTCCGGCGCCACCGGCTGGTCGCCGTCCAGGCGCAGGATGTTGTCGTCGTAGACCACGCGCGCCTCCATGCCGAGGCGCGCCCGGTTGGCGATGTCCTCGGCCAGATCGTCGAGCGAGACCGGCGCCGCGATGCTGGTGATGGTGCCTGCGGCGAGCACAGCGATCCCCACCACTCCCATGCCGCCCCCCCTGTGCCGAACCTGACGCCTGCCTACTCTTCTCGTTGGCGCCGTGCGCTGCCGGATCGGACCGGTTCGGAGGGGATGCCGCGGGCGCCGCGCCGCGCCATGCCCCTGCACGGAGGCGCGGTGTCCGACCATTTCGGCTCTAGTCCCGTTCCCGTTCTGTGCCCGGGGACGATAGACAAGCCGCATTCCCGGCGGAGGACGGCTTGGACATTTCGCTCATCATCTGCACGCGCAACCGCGCCGGCCAGCTCGGCGGCTGCCTGGACGCGGTGGCTCGCCTGCGCTTTTCCGGCAGCTGGGAACTGGTGATGGTGGACAACGGCTCCACCGACGCGACCCGGGCGACGATCGAGGCGTTCGCCGCCCGCGTCCCGTTCCTTGTCCGCATCGCCCACCAGCCGGTTCCCGGCCTCAGCAACGCGCGCAACGCCGGGCTCGCAATCGCAGCCGGCCGGTTGATCGCCTTCACCGACGACGACTGCTACGCCGATCCGGCGCTGCTCACCCGTACGGTCGCCGCCTTCGCGCGGCCGGGGCTCGGCTATGTCAGCGGGCGCATCCTGCTCCACGATCCCGCCGACTTTCCCGCCACCGTCAACGAATCGACCGAGCCGCGCCACTTCCCGCCGGGCCGCTATTTGCCGCCCGGCGCGATCCGCGGCGCGAATCTCGGCTTCCGCCGCGCCGCGCTCGACGCGATCGGCGGCTTCGATCCCCTGTTCGGCAGTGGCGCCCGCTTCCCGGCCGAGGACATCGACGCCGCCTGCCGGTGCAGCTTGCGCGGCTGGGCCGGCGCCTATGACCCCAGCATCGTCGTCTCGCACCACCATGGCCGCAAGGCGGCGGACGTGCGCGGGCTGTTCCAGGCCTATGACTATGGCCGCGGCGCCTACCACGCCAAGCTGCTGCTCCACGACCGCGCGCCGCGCGCGGCCTTGCGCGGCTGGGCGGGTCTGCCGCGGCGCATGCGGGCGCGTCCGTCCACCCTCTGGTGGGAACTCGCCGGCGCGGCCCGCTACGCCCGCAGCTACTTCGCCCCGTCTGCGGGGCAGGCGCAGTGACCTCGGCAAGCCTGGCGGCCCTTCCCCCGCCGCGCGTCCTGGTACGGGTGATCAGCCTGCCCGGCTCGGTCGAGCGGCGCGCGCGCATGGCGGAGCAGCTGGATGCCACCGGTCTCGACTGGCGCTTCTTCGACGGCTGGCGCACGCCGCCGCCGGAGCTTCCCTATGATTCCGCCCGCGCCCGCATCGCCCGCGGCCGCGTGCTCACGCCGGGTGAGCTCGGCTGCTTCGCCAGCCACTGGGCGCTGTGGGCTGACTTCCTGTTCAACAGCGATGCGGATCTGCTGCTGGCGCTGGAGGATGATCTCCTGCTCGATCCCGTCTTCTTCCAGCGGCTCGACGCTGCGGTGGAGGCGATGGGACCGATCGACTACCTCCGCCTCTATGCCAAGGTGCCGGCCGGCATCCGCAACGAGGCGCATTTCCTCCACCGCCACATCGCCCGTTTCTCCGGCAAGGCCTATGGCACCCAGGCCTATCTGCTCACCCGCCGCGGCGCCGCACGCTTCCGCCGCTCGATCCGCCGCGTCGAGCGTCCGATCGATGACGAGATGGACCGGTTTTGGGCGCACGGCATGGCGATCCGCGCCGTCTTTCCCTTCCCGGTGATGGAGGTCCAATACGGCTCCACCATTGAGGACACGCGCCGCGTGCTCGAACCGCTCACCGCTGCCGAGCGTGCGCGCTCGTTCCTGGTCCGCGGCGTCGAAAAGGCGCGCCGGATCGGCGCCGCCACATTGCGCGGGGGCTGAGCCCGTGCCGCTTCCCCTCGCCACCGGCACGCCGCCGGGAGCCTCCTCCTGAACACCGCCAGCCTGTCCGCCGCCCGCACCGCCACCCGCGCCGGCCTGCTCGCGCGCCTGCGCCGGGCGGCGCCTTGGGCGGCGGCGGAGAGCCTGTTCTCCGCGATCGCAACCCTTGCCTCGACGCTGGTGGTGGCGCGGCTGCTCACCCCGTCGGACTTCGGCCTGGCCTCGGTCGCCTTCGCCGTGGTCGCGATCATCCAGCTGCTCGCCTTCGCCGGCGTTCCCCAGGCGATGCTCCGCACGCCGCAGCTGTTGCCGCGCCTGAGCGACCAGCTCTTCTGGGTGCTGCTCGGCCTCGGTGCCTTGGCGACCCTGGTCTGCTGGCTGATCGCCGCCCCCATCTCCCGCTTCTACGGGGCGCCGCTGCTGCTGTGGCTGATCGGCGTGCAGGCGCTCGACTGCCTGCTGCAGGCGCTGGTGCAGTTTCCGACCGCCCTGCTCACCCGCAAGATGCGCACCCGCAGCCTTGCCCTGCGCATGCTGTGGTTCAAGCTCGTCAGCATCGCCGGGACGCTCGCCGCCGCCGCCGCCGGCCTCGGCCCCTGGAGCCTGGTCGCCGGCAGCCTGCTCGGCAGCACCGCCAGCGTCCTCCTCCTGTGGCGCACCCAGCCACGCCGCCCCCGCTGGCGCCGCTTCGACGCCGGCCTCCTGCCGCTGCTGCGCATGGGCTGGCTGATCATGGCCGAAACGGCACTGACCGCGCTTTCGGTACGCGGCTTCCTGCTCCTGTTCGGCAAGTTCCACGGGCTGCACGACCTCGGCCTGCTCAACTTCGCCATGCGGCTGGTCGACGAGCTCGGGGCGATGATCACCGCCTCGGTCGGCCGCGTCTCGCTGAGCTTCTTTGCGACCGCGCACCGCGCCGGTCACGATCTCGCGCGCATCTTCGTGGTCGGCACCCACGCGATTACCCTGGCGGTGCTGCCGCTGTTCTTCGGGCTCGCCGCGGTTGCGGGCGATGCCGTCCCGCTCGTCTTCGGCGCGCGGTGGCAGGCGGCGGTGCCGGCGGTACAGCTGCTCGCCGTCTTCTGGGGCCTGCGCATGACGCGGCTTCTCAGCCCCGGGCTGATGCGTACCCTCGACGTGCAGGGCCCGCTGGTGATGAATGCCGCGATCAGCTTCGGCTTCGCGATGGCGGCCGTGCTGTTCACCCGTGAGCTCGGCTTCGTCGCCGCCGTCGCTGCGTTCAGCGCGCGGATGCTGGTGACGATTCCCGCCGGTGCCAGCGTGCTCGCGCGCGTCGCCGCGCTGCCCGTCTCGCGCCAGTTCGCGGCAGTCGCCCGGCCGCTCACGCTCGCGACGATCATGGCCGGTCTGGTGCTGGCCGGCCGCAGCCTCGCGAGCGACTGGCCGCTCGCGACCCGCCTCGCCGCGCTCACCGCCGGCGGCGCGCTCCTCTACGTCCTGCTCGTCTGGATCTTCGACCGCACCGCCCTCACCCGCCTCGCCGCGCTACGCGGCTGAGGTGTTCGGCTCAGGTGGTCGACGGCCTAGTTGCTGCTCGTCGCTGCCGTCTGGCTCGCCGGTACCGCCGTGTCGGGCGTTACGACCTGCGGCGCCACGGGCGCAACGCTGGTCGGCGCATTCGCCCGGTCCGCCAGGGCGTAGAAGGCCTCGCCCTCCATTTCCAGCAGGCGCACCCGGCCCTGGTTCATCGGCTCCAGCGAATGGACGAAGGAGCGCGGCTTCTTCATCAGCTTGGGGTTCTCGACCACCGTCAGCCCGGCGCGCCGCGCCGCTTCCGCCACGAAGTGCACGCAGTTGCGGCGGTTGAGGCTGTAGCGATGGTCGCCCTTCTCGCCCCACTCCTCCACCAGCGCGAGGACCGCGGCATATTGCGCGTCGGTCAGCATGACCGAGAAGTGGACGTCGCTGTTCTCGATGTACTTCTGCTTGGTCTCGTCGATCCGCCCCGGCACGGTCCCCATCAGGATGGCGGGCGTAATCGCCTTGGCGGTGAAGCCATAGCTCAGCTGTACGGGCTCCCCGCCGGCATCGGGCGTCCCCTCCAGCACGAAAAAGGCGTGCGGAAACTCGTTGCCGAACTCGTGCGACCAGAAGCTGATGGTGACGCCCGCCCTGGCAGGTGCCGTGAGCCCCAGCGACAACAGCGCGGCCCCCAGGAGGGCCAGGAACGCACGGAGCGTCGGGACGCGGAACCAGGATGCCATGGCCCACACGCTACCGCGCCCGGCGCGCGGGATAAAGCTCCCTCGCACCGGGCGTCGGCTGGTTCCGGTTCGGACTGGCTCAGCCCTAATTGTCTTCGGCGCGTTTGCGCTCCGCCTCTTCGTCATAGCCCGACGAGGGGGCCGGCAGGCTGCTGCTGTGGATCGGCTGGGTCGACGCGGGCGGGTCGGACGCGTCCATCGACTCGTCCAGAGCCCGGTCCAGCCGAGCATCCTTGCTCTCCGGGTTGCGCTGCAGCCGCTCGTTGATCGACTCGTCATGGCCCGCGTCGCGGCGCGTCTCGCCCGGATCCTCCGGCGCCACCGACATGGTCTCCATGGCCGCCGGGTCGATCGAGTCCTTGTCTCCGCTCATCACTCTCTCCTCGAAAACCTTCGAGTCAAAAAACGAGCGGGGGCCCGGCTCGTTCCGGTGGCGCCACGACATTGCAAAAGGGGCCCGGCGATCGCTCGCCGAGCCCCCGGAAGGCTTCTGCCCTGTGCCGGCCGCTTAGTCGCGGCTGCCCAGGAACGAGAGCAGGAACTGGAACATGTTCACGAAGTCGAGGTAGAGCGACAGCGCGCCCATGATCACGACCTTGCCCATCATGTCCGTGCCCGCGACATAGGCGTACATGCTCTTGATGCGCTGCGTGTCATAGGCGGTAAGGCCCGCGAACAGCAGCACGCCGACCGCGCTGATCACCAGATTGACCGCCGGCGACTGGAACCACAGGTTCAGCAGCGACGCCACGATGATGCCGACCACGCCCATGATCAGGAAGGTGCCGAAACCGGACAGGTCCTTCTTGGTGGTGTAGCCCCACAGGCTCAGCGACAGGAACGCAACCGCGGTCGCAAAGAAGGTGATCGCGATCGACGCACCCGTATAGGCCAGGAAGATCGTCGACATCGACAGGCCCATGATCGCCGCGAACGCCCAGAACAGCGCCTGCGTCGCGCCATAGGACAGGCGCTGGATGCCGAAGCTCAGCACCATCACGAACGCCAGCGGCGAGAACATGATGAGGTACTTGAGCGGGCCGGGCGACAGGAACACGGCAGCGGCCGGCGAGCTGGTGCCGCCCCACGAGAACAGCAGCGCGACGATGCCCGTCAGCAGAACGCCCGACGCCATGTAGTTGTACACGGAAAGCATATAGGACCGCAGCCCCGCATCATACGCCTGCGCGCGCGATGCGGCCGTTGCGAACGGCGCGGCGGTCGTTCGGGGATCCGACCAGTTGGCCATCTCGAAAAAACTCCTCTTCACCGGCATGATGCCGGTCATGCTTTCATATGCCCCCGGACCGTCCGAATTCAAGCGGGGGCCGGGCTGGTCCTCCGGCGCCGGCCGGCGTAGCAACA
Source organism: Sphingomonas sp. MJ1 (PH-R8) (assembly GCF_048058635.1). Taxonomy (NCBI): domain Bacteria; kingdom Pseudomonadati; phylum Pseudomonadota; class Alphaproteobacteria; order Sphingomonadales; family Sphingomonadaceae; genus Sphingomonas; species Sphingomonas sp. MJ1 (PH-R8). The sequence continues at coordinate 22,899 of NZ_JBBEFX010000017.1, read as the reverse complement.
GTTTGTAATGCACCGCCTGTTCGTCGCCTTGCGCCCCCCGCCCGAGATTCGCCGGCAACTGCTGGCACTGATGGAGGGTGTCGAGAATGCGCGCTGGCAGGACGAGGAGCAGCTTCACCTGACGCTGCGCTTCATCGGCAATGTCGAGCGCCCGGTGGCGGAGGACATCGCCACCGCGCTGGACGGCGTTCGCGCGCCTGCCGTGACGCTGCGCCTCCACGGCGTCGGCTGCTTCGATCGCAAGGGCCGCACCACCGCGCTCTGGGCCGGGGTACATCCGCACGACGCGGTCGCCGCACTCCACCGCAAGGTCGACCAGGCGCTCGCCCGCGTGGGGCTGCCGCACGAGGGTCGGGCCTTTCACCCCCACATCACCCTGGCTCGCCTGAATGCGGCGACCGGCCCGGCCGATGCCTTTCTGGCACGCCACGCAGGGCTTGCGAGCGAACCCTTTTCGCTCACCCACATGCTGCTGTTCGAAAGTACCCTCACCCGCGACGGCGCCAGCTATGAGGCCATTGTCCGCTACCAGCTCGACTGAACGTTCAGGACCGCCCGGGTGCCCACCCCGGCGGCGCCAGCTCGAAGCCTTCGAAGCGGAACGCCGGCGCCACGACGCAGCTGACCAGGGTCCAGCCCGCCTCGGCTTCCGCTGCCTGCCACCAGCCCGCCGGGATCCGCAGCTGCGGCTGCTCGCCCGCCAGCACGTCCCCGCCCAGCGTCCGCCGCTCGACCGCCGCCCCGTCGCCCTCGGCCTGCGCCAGCAGCAGCGGCGCGCCCGCATGCCACAGCCACAGCTCGTCCGCATCGACGCGGTGCCAGTGCGAGCGCTCGCCCTTCGGCAGCAGGAACAGGATCGCGGTCGCCGCCCCGCGCGTGCCCTCCGGCTCCGGCGCCCGCCACGTCTCGCGGTACCAGCCGCCCTCCGGGTGCGGGGCGAGCTCCAGCGTTGCGACCAGTGCAGCCGCCTCCGCGTCGAGGGAATGGGAAGCAGGCATGGGAGACGCCACCTCGTACGAAACCTGAACCGAAACCTGAACGTTAGACATCGTTTCGTTCATGAAACTGCCACGTAGAACCTGCGTTTATAGGGTCAGCAATTCGCTAATGGGGATTTTCTGATGCGTAACATGGTTCTCGCGCTCACCGCGCTGTCGCTGGCTCTTCCTGTCGCCGCGGTGGTTCCGACCGACCAGGCTTCGGCGCAGTCGCACAAGCGCTACAAGTATCGCGAGTGGAAGGGCCGTGACGGCCGCCGCTATTGCCGCAAGCCCGATGGCACCACCGGCCTGGTCGTCGGCGGCGTCGCCGGCGCGCTGGTCGGCCGCACCATTGACACCCGCGGTGACCGCACCGTCGGCACGCTGCTCGGCGCGGCAGCCGGCGCGGTGGCCGGTCGCGAGATCGAGCGCAGCGGCAGCAAGTGCCGCTAAGCCTCGGCTGACAATGCGCTACGGACGGGCGGCGGAACGACGGGTTCCGCCGCCCGTTTTCGTTCGCCTACCCCCATTTCATCAGGAGCAGCAGATGATCCGCAGCGGTTCGGCACGCTATGAAGGCCTAGGCAAGGACGGCAAGGCCGCCGTCTCCACCCAGTCGGGCGTTCTTTCCGACCAGCCCTATGGCTTCGGCACCCGCTTCGGCGACGAGCCCGGCACCAATCCGGAAGAACTGATCGCCGCCGCCCATGCCAGCTGCTTCACCATGGCGCTGAGCTTCGCGCTGGCAAAAGCCGGCTTCAGCGACGGCACGCTGGAGACGACCGCCAAGGTGACGCTCGACAAGGAAGGCGACGGCTTCGCCGTCACCCGCTCCGACCTCACGCTCAAGGCGCGCGTGCCCGGCATCGCCCAGGACCAGTTCGAACAGATCGCGCAAGGAGCCAAGGCCGGCTGCCCGATCTCGAAGCTGCTCAAGGCCGAGATCACGCTGGAACACAGCCTGGAGGCATAGGCCACAGCGCCGCGCCCCTTGCCACGACGGCGGGGGCGCGGCTGCCGACGCTCTCCTCACGCTTGACAACCCACAGGCGTGGGGTGAGCTTTCACCCATGCTTAGTCCGGTGTTGCTCCTGCTGGCGCAAGCCGCCGCCCCGCCCCCGCCTGCGGGCGACGTCATCGTCGTCGGCCACCGCGCCGAACAGGAACTGGCGCGTTGCCTGGCCCGCAACTGCCCGCCCGCCGAAGAGGTCGATGCGTCGCTGGAGGCCTCGGTGGAGCAGTTCGCCGACGGCCGCTACACCGATGCCAGCCGCACCCTGCAAACGGCCATCCGGCGCAACCGGAACCACGCCGCCGAGCTGCCGGGACCGGTCTCCAGCCTCTATGCGACCCTGGCGACGGTCGCGGAGCATGAGGGCGACACCGCTCTGTGGCGGACCGCGGCCCGAAACAACGTGCTCGTGTTGCGCCGCCATCTAGGGGAGAGCAACCTCGCCACCTTGCGCGAGGAGCTGAGCTTTGCCGACTCGCTGGTCGGGCTCGGTGCGCCGGGGGCTGCGAATTCCGCTTATCGCACCATTCAGCAGCGTGCGGCCGGAAGCGGCCATCCCGGCATCGCCGCCGGCGCCGCGTTCCGGCGCGCTTGGCTCGCGCTGCTGCGCGACCGGTTCAAGGAGGCACAGCGTTTCGCCGACGATGCGGTCAGCCTGGCCGGTACGGACGATCGCTTGATGGTCGACCTGCGCGAGGTCCTGCGGACGCGGATCGCCATCCGCAAGGGCGACGAGGGGGCGATCGAATCCCTGGCGGCGCGGCTGCGCCAGTCCGCCGACGTGCAGCCGCAGCTGCTTTTCGCCCCGCCGGTCGCGGACATCAATCCGCCGCCGCCGCCCTTCGGTGTCCACCTCAATCCGTGGCACGATTCGCGCATCCGCTTCGCGGACGTCGGATATTGGATCCGCGCCAACGGGCAGACGGCAGAGGTCGAGGTGCTGCGTACCTCCGGTCTCGATCAGTGGGGGCCCGGCATTCTCCGCCAGGTACGAGAGCGACGCTACGTCCCGCTCGATGTCGAGCCCGGACACCCCGGCATCTACCGGATCGACCGCTTCACCGTTCGCGGCGCGATGGACGTGCCGACCGGAAGCCATCTTCGGCAGCGCATGGGCGACCTCACCGTCCATGTGGTGGACCTGACCGAGACGGATGCGATGCGCGAGGCGCGTCGCCGGCAGACCGCAGCGGCCTCCGCGGTAAAGGGCAGCTGAGGCCCGCGCCCCGCGCTAGTGACGGGCGGGACCAGAGCCGCTAGCCACCGGCAATGCTGCGCGTGCTGACCCTCTCCACCCTGTTCCCGGACGCGAGCCGCCCCAACTTCGGCGTGTTCGTCGAGAAGCAGACGCTGGGCCTCGCCGCGCGTCCGGACGTGGACCTGCGCGTGGTCGCGCCGGTCGGCCTGCCGCCCTTCCCCCTTTCCCGCCTCGCCCGCTACGGATCGCTCGCCGGCCTCCCCCGCCAGGAGCAGTGGAAGGGGCTGGAGGTGAATCGTCCCCGCTTCCCCAACCTGCCCGGCACCGCCGGCCGCTGGCACGCGCCCCTGCTCGCACGCAGCCTCACGCCCCTACTCACCCGCATCCGCCGCGACTTTCCCTTCGAGGTCATCGACGCGGAGTTCTTCTTCCCCGATGGTCCGGCCGCGGTCGCGCTCGGCCGTCGCTTCGGCGTGCCCGTCTCGATCAAGGCGCGCGGCGCCGATATCCACCATTGGGGCACCGCCCCGGCCACGGCCGCCCAGGTCCAGGCCGCCGGCCGCTGCGCCGACGGGCTGCTCGCAGTGTCGCAGGCGATGGCGAACGACATGGTCGCGCTGGGAATGCCGCGCCCCACGGTCCATTCGACCGGGATCGATCGCAGCCGCTTCGGCACCCTCACCCGCGCCGCCGCAAAGGCGCAGCTCGGCGTCACCGGGCCGCTGGTGGTCTCGCTCGGCGCGCTGATCCCGCGCAAAGGCCACGCGATCGTTGCCGACGCCGTCGCCAGCCTGCCCGGCGTCACGCTGTGTATCGTCGGCGAAGGCCCGGAGCGCTCACGACTTGAGGCACAGATCTCCGCCAGCGGCGCGGGTGGCCGCATCCGCCTGCTTGGCGCCGTTCCGCATGAGAAGATGGCGACGGTCCTCGCCGCCGCCGACGTGATGCCCCTCGCCTCCAGCTCGGAAGGGCTCGCCAATGCCTGGGTGGAGGCGCTCGCCAGCGGCACGCCGGTCGTCATCCCCGATGCCGGCGGCGCGCGCGAAGTCGTGACGAGTCCCGCGGCCGGCCGCATCGTCGCCCGCACCCCCGCCGCCTTCGCCGAAGCGATCGCTGCGTTGCTCGCGAACCCGCCCGCGGCCGATGCCGTCCAGGCGACCGCCGCCCGCTTCAGCTGGGAATCAAACCGCGACGCGCTCTACGCGCACCTGCAAGCGTTGGTGGCGGAGACTCGCGCTCAGTCGAGCGGGTAGAGCGCCGCCGCGATCCAGCGCAGCTCGGCGCGCAGCACGCCCCAGGCGCGCGCCGCCGCCCGGCTGTCCATCGGCTCGACGCCGACGCCCTTGGCTTCGAGCGCCGCCACCAGCGCCGGAGACGGGCGCAGCATCCGGCTGCCGGTGCCCAGGATGAGGAACTCCGGCAGCGGATCGAGCGCCAGCACCGGGGCCAGCGCCTCGAGGGTCAGTTCCGCCAGCGCAGGCGGCGTCCAGCCGTCGGCCCGCTCCGGGGTAATCAGCAGGCCCTCGTAGACTCCGTCGTCCACGCGAAAGCCGCGGCCGACGATCCCGGAGATCAGCGGCCCCTCGGCCCCGCCTGCCTTGTCGAGTCGCATCAGGGCTGCGCGCGCTCGGCGGCGGTCGGCTCGGACGAACCCACCTTCGTGCCTGCCTTCAGCTTCAGCGTGATCAGCAGCGACGACGAAACGTAGATCGACGAATAGGTACCCACGATCACGCCCAGGATCATCGCCGAGGTGAAGCCGCGCAGCACATGGCCGCCGAAGATCAGGAGCGAGCCGAGCGCCAGCAGAATCGTCAGCGAGGTCATCACCGTGCGCGGCAGCGTCTCGTTGACCGAAAGGTCGATCAGCTGCGGCATGTCCATCTTGCGGAACTTGCGCATGTTCTCGCGGATACGGTCGTCGATCACCATCTTGTCGTTGATCGAATAGCCGATGATGGTCAGCACCGCGGCGACGATGTTGAGGTCGAACGGCATCTGGGTCAGCGCAAAGAAGCCCAAAGTCATCAGCACGTCGTGCAGGATCGCGACCGCGGTCGAGACGCCGAACTGCCATTCGTAGCGGAACCAGCTGAACACCGCGATGCCGGCCACCGCCAGCAGCACGGCGAGCACGCCGTTGCGGATCAGCTCGTCCGAAACCTTGCCCGAAACCGTGGTGTAGTTGGAAAAGGTCGCGCCGGGGAACTTGGCCGCCAGCCCCGCCTTCACCTTCTCCACCACCGCGTCGGCAGCACCCGGGGGCGCATCGTCCGCCAGCGGCAGGCGGATCGAGATGCTGTTCGCATCGCTGCCCAGCTGCTGGAGCGCAGCCTCGCCGACGCCCAGCTCGTCCACTGCGCTGCGCACCTGGTCGAGCGGCGGCACGGTGACGAACTTCTCTTCGATCGCGACGCCGCCGACGAAGTCGACGCCGAAGTTCAGGCCGCGCGCGAACACCAGCCCGACCGCCGCGATCGTCAGCAGCGCCGTGATCGCAAAGGCGATGTGGCGGATGCGGACGAACTGGATGTTCGTGTTGTCGGGGACGATTTTCAAAAGGCGCATGGGGGGCGTCCTAGATGTGGATCTCGGTCGGCCGGTTCTTGCGAACCCAACCCGACACGAGCATGCGCGTGAAGGTGACGGCGGTGAACACCGAGGTCGCGATGCCGAGCAGCAGCACCACGGCAAAGCCGCGGATCGGGCCCGAGCCCAGCAGCAGCATGATGAGGCCCGCGATCGCGTGCGTCACGTTCGCCTCAAAGATGGTGCGGCTCGCTTCCTTGTAGCCGAGCTCCAGCGACTGGATCACGCTCCGGCCACGCCGCCGCTCTTCGCGGATGCGCTCGTTGATCAGCACGTTGGCGTCCACCGCGGTACCGATGGTCAGCACGAAGCCGGCGATGCCCGGCAGCGTCAGCGTCGCGTTCAGCATGCCCATCACGGCCAGGATCACCAGCACGTTGATGACGACCGCGGTGGTCGCATAGATACCGAACCGGCCGTAGGTCAGGATCATGAACGCGATCACGGCGACCGCCGCGATCACCGAGGCGAGGATGCCGGCGCGGATCGAGTCGTCGCCCAGTTCCGGGCTGACCGTGCTTTCCTGCACCACCGTCAGGTCGACCGGCAGCTTGCCCGAGCGCAGCGCGATCGCGAGCTGGTTGGCGCCGTCGACGGTGAAGCCGCCGGCGATGGAGGCGCGGCCGCCCAGGATTGGCTCGTTGATGTTGGGCGCCGAGATCACCTGGTTGTCGACGATGATCGCGAACGGCTTGTTCACGTTCTCGCGGGTGACGGTCGCGAAGCGCCGGCCGCCCACGCTGTCGAAGGTGATGTCGACGTTGGGCTGGCCGTTCTGGTCATAGGACTGGCGCGCATCGGCGAGCTGGTCGCCCGAGATGATCGTGTTGCGCTTGACCGCGATCGGCTGGCCAGTGCCCTGATAGCGCAGGATCTGGCTGCCGACCGGCGCGTCACCGCGCAGCACCGCCGCCGGATCGGCGGTGGTGTCGACCAGCTTGAACTCCAGCCGCGCGGTCTTGCCCAGCAGGTCCTTCAGCGCCTTGGGATCGTCCAGGCCGGGCACCTGCACGACGATGCGGTTCGAACCCTGGCGGATGATCGTCGGCTCGCGCGTGCCGAGCTCGTCGATGCGGCGGCGGACCACGTCGGTCGCATCGTCCATCGCCCGGTCGACGGCCTGGGTGAGCCCCGCGTCGGTCTGCGTCAGCACGAAGCGGGTCTGGTCGACCACCTCGATGTCCCACTCGCGCTGGCCCGTCAGCCCCGCGCCGCCGCCGGTGATCGACAGCAGCTTCTCGCGCGCCGCGTCCACCTGCGCCACGTCGCGCACCATGAACGACAGGCGCCCGCCGCGCGTGGAGATGTCGCCGATCTGGACGCGCGGGGCGCGCCGCATCTCGGTCGAAACCTGTTCCCGCATCTGCTCCAGCCGCGTGGTCGCGACGTCGGAGGTCTTGGCCTCCAGCAGGATGTAGCTGCCGCCGGCCAGGTCGAGACCCAGGTTGATCGTCGGCGTCGGCACCCAGCCCGGCAGCTGGGCGCGGGTGCGCTCCGGCAGCAGGCTCGGCACCGCGAGCAGCACCATGATGAGGACCCCGAGCCAGATGGCCCGGACCTTCCAGCGCGGGAAGTCGAGCATCAGTCGTTCGCGGGCTTGGCGCCGGTCGGCGCCGTAACCTCGGCGATGGTCGCCTTGACGACGCGCACGCGGGTGTTGGGCGCGATCTCGACCTCGACCACCGCGTCCTCGACGCGGGTGACGCGACCCAGCAGGCCGCCGGCCGTCACGACCTGGTCGCCCTTCTTCACGTTCGCGATCGCCGTCTGCAGCGTCTTCATCCGCTTCTGCTGCGGGCGAATCATCAGGAAGTAGAAGACCACGAAGATCAGGATCAGCGGCGCGATCGATACGAACGACGCCAGGGCACCGCCCTGGGCGGCCGATCCGGCGGACTGGGCAAAAGCTTTGGGAACGAGCATGGGTGCTTGGAAACCTGATGAAAAAAGGCCGCGGACGCCGGGCCGTTCAAGGGGCGCGCGCTATCATGCGCGTGCCTCCGTGGCAACCGGCCGTCCTTAGCGCTTGCAAGCGGCGCGCGACGCGCATAGAGGGCAGCGCTCGGTCGGGGCGTAGCGCAGCCTGGTAGCGCATCACACTGGGGGTGTGGGGGTCGCAGGTTCGAATCCTGTCGCCCCGACCAACAAGATCAAGCGGCGGGTCGAGTCTCTCCCCACCGCCGGCGGCCATCCCGCTCCACCCCGCGACCGCGACTCTACAGCACATCGACGATCCACCGAAGCGCGCCGGCCCGCTGCCGGCGGGCGCGGCGACGCTCCCCTCAGCGTCGCCGGGAAACCTTTTGCAGGGCCCGCGACAGCGTATCGATCGAATAGGGCTTGTGCACGAGTTCGAAGCCGTGGGTTCCGTTCTGCGCCAGCACCTCGCTGTATCCGCTGGTGAGCACGACCGGCAGCGCGGGGTAGAGGCGGGCGATCTCCTGGCCAAGCTCGATGCCGGACATGCCCGGCATCATCACGTCGGAGAAGACGACGTCGAAGCGGCCGGCCTCGGCTGCCAGTTCCGCCAGCGCCTTGCGCCCGTCCATCGCCCACACCGTCTCATAGCCGAGCTCCGCCAGCGCCTGGGTCGCGAACATGCCGACTTCGGCATTGTCCTCGACCACCAGCACACAGGCACCCTCGCCGAGCGGCAGGGAATTGTCGCCGGCTGCGGCCGGGACGCCCGCCGTTCCTTCGACCCGCGGCAGATACAGGGTGAAGGTCGCCCCCTCCCCTTCTTCGCTCGTGACGATGATGCCGCCGCCGGACTGCTTGGTGAATCCGAAAACCTGGCTCAGCCCAAGGCCAGTTCCCTCGCCCACCCCCTTGGTGGTGAAGAACGGCTCGAAGATGCGGTCGATGTTGTCGGCCGGGATGCCGGGCCCGCTGTCGGTCAGCGAGACGGCCACGAACTCCCCCGGCGTCGCAGGATGTGCCCGGATGGCCGGCATCTCGGACGTGGTGCAAACCGACAGGATCAGCTCGCCCTCGCCCTTCATCGCGTCGCGCGCGTTGACGGCCATGTTGACGATCGCGGTGTCGAACTGGCTGCGGTCCGCGTCGATGTAGCAGGGTTCGGACGGCAGCCTCAGCGACACCTTCACCCGCGATCCCGTCAGCGTCCGCACCATGTCGCTGACGGTCCGCACGCTTTCGGAAACGTCAAAGACCTCGGGCTTCAGCGACTGGCGGCGCGCGAACGCCAGCAGCTGGTTGGTGAGCTTGGTCGCGCGGTCCGCGGTGTCGGAGATCGCGTCGATGTAGCGCTGGCGCCGATCGTCGGAGAGGCCGGGCCGACGCAGCAGGTCGACCGACCCGCGAATGACGGTCAGCAGGTTGTTGAAATCGTGCGCGACCCCGCCGGTAAGCTGCCCGATCGCCTCGACCTTCTGCGACTGGCGCAAGGCGTCCTCGGCCTCCACCAGGTCCGCCGTCCGCTGCGCGACCCGCTGCTCCAGCGTCTCGTTGAGCGCACGCAGGTCCGCAAGCGCACGGTCGCGCTCCGCCTCGATCGTGCGCCGCTCCTGGACGTCGATCAGGACGCCGGGAAAGCTCAGCGGCGTCCCGTCGGGCCCGTGCTCCACCCGTCCGTTCGCCTCGATCCAATAATAGCGGCCGTCGCACCGTCGCACGCGATACTGGTGGGCATAGGGACCGCCGCGTGCGATCACCTCGCCGATCGCCTCCTCCAGGCCCCGCCGGTCGTCCGGGTGAACCGTGGCCGTGATCTGCGCCAGCGGGATGCCCTTGCGGCCGAGCGCCGGGTCCAGGCCGAAGGTGCGCGCGAACGCGTCGTCGACGGTGAACTGGTCGCTCGGCAGATCCCAGTGCCAGGTGCCGATGATGGCGCCGGCCTCCAGCGCGAGCTGCACGCGCTCCGCATTCTCCCGCGCACTCGCCTCGCTGATCCGCAGGCGCTCCTCCGCCTCCCGCCGGGCGGTCACATCGTTGAAGATGATCGCGATCTGCCGGTCGGCAGGGTCGCCGACCCGCACGGCGCGCACGTCGAACCAGCGCTGGAACGCCTCGGCATAATTTTCGAAGTTCGTCGGCTCGCCGGTCTTGGCCACATGCCCGTAGATCTGGAACCAGAACGGCTCCAGGTCGGGCGCATATTCGGTCACCCACTTGCCGCGCAGGTCCACGCCGGACTGGCGCGCGAAGGCGGGATTCGCCTCGACAAAGCGATAGTTGATCGGCTCGTCATTCTCGTCGAACTTGACCTGGACGATGGCGAACGCGGCCTCCACCGTGTCGAAGATCGTCTGGAACCGCTCCTGCGCCTGGCGCAGGGCAATACCGGCGAGGTGCTCCTCGGTGCGATCCCGCAGGATCTTCACGAAGCCGACATGCTGCCCGGCCCGATCGCGCAGCGGAGACAGCTCGCCGCTCGCCCAGAATCGTGCGCCGCCCTTTCGCACATGCCAGCGCTCGTCGATCGCCCGGCCTTCCTCCAGCGCACATTGCATCTCGCGCGCCGGCACCCCGGCTGCGCGATCCTCCTCGATGAAGAACAGCGATGCGCTCTGCCCCACCGCCTCGCGTTCCGACCAGCCGAGCACACGCTCGGCGCCGTAGCTCCACTCCACGATCGTGCCGTCGAGGTCCGTGGCGATGATCGCGAAATCCTGGGCGCTGTCCACGATCGCTGCCCGGCGCGCCTCGGACGCGGCTGCGCGCTCGGTGGCAAGCCGTTGCTCCAGCTGCACCATGACCTGGCGGGCGAGAACGCGGATCGCGCGCTCCTGCACCCCGGTGAGGGTCCGGGGGCGGACGTCGAGCACGGACAGGGTTCCGATCGGCAGCCCTTCGGCCGACTTCAGGATCGCCCCTGCATAGAAGCGCAGGTGCGGCGCTCCCGTGACCAGCGGATTGCAGGCAAAGCGCGGGTCCGCGGCCGCGTCGGGAACCAGAAGGAAATCCTCCTCCAGGATCGCCTGGGCACTGAAGGATGTGTCTAGCGGCATCTCCCGCACGCCCAGACCGACCTCGGCCTTGAAGAACTGGCGGCCGTCCGCGATCAGGTTCACGATCGCGATCGGCGCCTCGCAGATCGCGGCGGCCAGTTCGGCGATCTCGTCGAACGCCTCCTCGGGGGGCGTGTCCACGATCTTATATTGTGCAAGCGCAGCCAGCCGCTGCCCCTCGCGTCCAGAGAGATCCGTCATCGTCTTCCATGCTCAGGTATTGATCGCGCCTTTAGCACCGACGACGGCCGTCCCGCCACGGTCGCGTGCCAGTCGCGGGACGCGAATGCCCCCCCCTTCCTGACCTGGGACGATACAGCTCTGCGCTGCCGCACGGCTGCTGAGCGGCAGGACGTTGGGGAGGAACGCCACGGCTGACGCAAACTCACGACAGCGGGGAAATCTCCCGGTCGAAACTGATCGTGGAGCGCATCTCCGGCGTATCGGGTCCGATCGACATCGGACACACGACGCCGGGCATCACCGCCACGTCGAACAACTCGGTGATGAAGCCGTCCAGCTTGATCCATTCGACGATGTCGCCGGAGGCGAGGTTGACGATCAGCACACCGCACCACGCCTCGGCATCGCGGCTCACCAGCGCAGTATCGAGCGCGAGGCCGGCGAAGGTGCCGTTGCGTGGCTTCGACACGGTCACCAGCGCATGGCCGTTGTGGAGCGACATGCCCCGCAGGAAGCCCGGGCAGAAGGCGATGTCGGCCCGCTCGCCGCTCGCCGGGTCGATGCGGATGAGGTGCCCGCGGCCCGAATCCAGGGCCAGCACATGATCGCCGTGAACCCTGGGGCTATGCGGCATCGACAGCTGGTCGGTGACGATGCGGTCGGTCGCGACCTCGATCAGCACGCCGCCTTCGTGGCGGCGCTCGCGCCAGCCCGTCAGGCTGTCGCTGCGGCTGACCGCCGTCACATAGCGCGGCGCGCCGCCGTCCATCGCCATTCCGTTCAGATGGCAACGGTCCTCAGGCGCGAGCTTCGAGATGAAGTCCGGCTTCCAGATCGGGCGGAAGCTGTGGTTCAGGTCCAGCGTCGCCAGGCAGCTGTACTTCGTGTTGACGAAGATCACGCGCCCGGCCGCGTCCGTGCCGACCTCGTGCACATCGACGTCGCCGGTCGTCTGCGCGTTGCGCGGGATCAGCGCCATGTCGAAATGCTGGTTCGCCGTCTCGCCGGGCCGGAGCATGTTCTCGAGCCGCCAGATCTGGTGGGACGTGCCGAGGTACAGCCTGCCGGGCTGGTAGCAGACCCCCATCGCGCGCGAGAAGTTCTGCTGGTTGAACGAGACCGTACCCCCCGGGGTCACGCCGACCAGGAACAACTGCCCCGTCTGGTAGGAGGTGAAGGCGATGCTCGTGCGGTTGGCGCGCAGCCAGTCGGACAGCCCGCGCGACACCGTCAAGTTGGTGTTCGTCTGCTTGGGCGCACCCGGCGTCGCCGGCGACGGTCCGTTGCTTGCCGCGGCCATGGGTGCGGGCGCGTTACTCATGATCCGGGCCTCTTGATGGGACGACGGGGCGATCGGGCTCGCAGCCAATGCCGCGAGCCCGCGCCTCGGGTTGGTATCTCAGGGTGTCGTACCGATCAGAACTTGATCCGGATACCGGCACGGCCGCCGCCGCCCTGATAGCCGTCGCCATATTCGCCATGCGCTTCCAGGAAGCCGGTGACGCCGCTCGCGGTCATGATGTTGAAGCCCAGCGTGCCCTGGCCATAGGTGCCGAGGGCGTCGCTCCCCAGTACGAGCGTCTGTGCGCCGCTCGTGAACCGCAGGCCGTCGTCGCCCTTGAACTCGTGCACCGCGGCGCCGCCAGCGTAGAACACCAGCTTGGAAGACTCGCCGATGTCGGTCGCCCCCCCGATCTTCACCCCTGCCTTGCCACGCAGGCCCTCGAAGTCGTCGAAGTCGAAGCGGCCGCCCAGCGTGCCATAGCTGTCGATGTCGCTCTTGGTGTACGCGATGCTCACGGCGGGCTCGGCAAAGAAGGTGTCGGAGCCCAGGCGGGCACCCGCCTCCAGCTTGCCGCCCCAGGTATTCGCCTTGGTCTTCACGTTGAAGTTGGCGAGGTTGCCGCGCGCCTCGATCCACGAGCGGTCGTATTTCGCCAGGCCGTTGATGAAGAGGCCGCCCGCCTGGAACGCGCCATAGATGGCGCCGTTCAGCGTATCGATGTCGAACCGGTCGCCCGAGCCGGCGAAGTTCATCGCGGACGAGAGATAGCCGGTCGAGACGCCGAACACGGCGCCGCCATTCTCGCTGGAACCGCCGCCGATATCGAAGCCGATCTGGCCACCGAACGCATCCTGGCGATAGCCCAGGTTCACGTCATCCTGCACCAGGCCGTTAAAGGCGAAGTCGCGCGTTTCCTTGCGCTTGTTGACCTCGCCGAACATCTGCAGCCACAGCCGGCCGGTCGTGTCGGTGGCAGGGCTGCCCCAGCCCGCATCCCGGCCTGCCGCCAGATGGGCGGTCACCGCGTCCCCGGACCGGTTCCACACCGAGGCGAGCCCCTCGCCCAGCTTGGCCTGGCGGTACACCGTAGCACTGGGTGCGCTGACGAGGCGATACGCCAGCGCCGTCGGATCATAGGTGATGCCGTACTGGATGAGGCCGATGTCCCGCGATGCCGGGTCCAGCGTGAAGGCCGTCGCCGACGAGGCGGCGGAGGTCTGAACGATGGTGGTCGCCGGGATCAGGATCGCCGGGCCATCGCTCGCCTGCAGGGTGACCAAGGTGGAGCCGCCCGCACTCCCCACCACGAGCCGGTCGACGGCGGCGGTCGTGGTCCCGAAGCGGAGGTCGAGCCCCAGGGTCGCGTCGCCGGTGCCGGTATAGGCGGTGCCGGCGAGCGTCAGGACATCGCCCGTCCGGCCGTTGCGCAGGTCGATGAGGCCGCTGTTCGACAGCGTCTCCAGGTTGGTGATCGCCACCGTCTGCGCCCCAACGGCGGCCGTCCGCAGCCGGATCATGCCGCTGTTGTTCAGCACGTCGGCCCCGGCCCCGAAATCGCTGTCGCCGGTCAGGGTAAGGATGCCGGCGTTGGCCAGCCGGTCGGCATTGTCCGTCAGTTGCAGCCGGCCGGTCAGGGCTCCGTTGTTCGCGATCGTCGCCGCGCCGCCGGACGCCTGGATCGCATAGCCGCTGCCGCCCGTGATCGTGCCGTTGTTGGTGACGGTCGTCCCGTTCAGCGACGTGACGGTGACGGCGTTCGTACCGCCCTGGACCGAGCCGCCGGCCGCGATCGTCAGCCGCGCCAGGCCATCGCGCGCCGGGTCCCCCATCGGGTCGCCCCCGCCGCCGCCCGCACCGCCCGCGATCATCTCGATCGCGGTGCCGCTGGTCGAACGCACCGCCCCGCCGACCGTCACGTCCGCGCCGCCGCCGAAGCCCAGGGCGCGGATCGCACGCGAGTCCGTACCCGAGACCCGCACCGATCCCACGTCCACCGTGACATCGCCGCCGAAGCTCGCCGCGCTGATGCCGGTCGCGTTCGTGCCGCGGGTCGATACCGCGTCCGCGGTCACCGCAACGCTGTTGAACCCGCCCGCCGCGATCGCGACCGAGCCGTCGCCCGTCGTCCGGACCGTTCCTGCATCGACGGTCACCCCGCCCGATGCATAGGCATCGATGCCGACCCCGGTGGAGGCGACGGAAGCGCTGGCAATGTCGATCGCGCCATATTGGCTGCGCGCAAAGATGCCGGTCGAAAAGTCCCCGGTCGTCGTGACCGAGCCCGTGCCTCCGATCGACACGTCGCCGTAGAAGGCCTCGACATGGATGCCGTCGGATTCCGCCCCGCTGGTCACCACCGCGCCGTTGTTGATGACGGTCGCGCCGTTGTCCTCGTCCGTGATCGCGCCGATCGCATACACGTTGACGCCGTCGGACGCGTAGCCGCTGGTGGTGACGGTGCCGGTGACGGTCACGGCAGCGGCGTTGTACGCCTGCGCGTTGACGCCGAACGAGCTGTCGCCGCTGGTGCTGACATCGCCCACGGTGATGTTGGTATCGCCGCCATAGAGCGCCACGCCGAGCACGCCGTTGGACGAATAGCCCGTCGTCGTGACGCTGTCGGCCGAGATCGTCACGTTGCCGAAATAGGATGCACCCACGACGCCCGGCGCATAGTCGCCGGCGGTGCGCACCGTGCCCTGGGCCACGGTGACGTCGCCGCCGATGCTGACGGCATAGGCACCCGCCGCGTTGTAGCCGCTCGTCGTCACCGACTCGCCGGTGATGCTGACATCCTCCAGCCCGACCGCGACTACGCCGAACGCTTGCTCGCCGCTGGTCGAGACCGCTCCATGCGTGATGTCGATGGCGCCGCCGTTCAACGCGGTCGCATCGATCCCGTCGGCAAAGTCTCCCGCGGTCTCGACTGAGCCCACATCGACGGTGATGTTGCCGGCGGTGCCATAGTAGTTCGCCGTCTCCGCATGGACGCCATCGGCACCCGCCTCGCTCGTCGAGATCGCACCCTGGGTGATGTCGATGTTTCC
The DNA here is from genome assembly GCF_048058635.1 of Sphingomonas sp. MJ1 (PH-R8). Classification (NCBI taxonomy): domain Bacteria; kingdom Pseudomonadati; phylum Pseudomonadota; class Alphaproteobacteria; order Sphingomonadales; family Sphingomonadaceae; genus Sphingomonas; species Sphingomonas sp. MJ1 (PH-R8). The sequence goes on along the minus strand of NZ_JBBEFX010000017.1, from coordinate 7,635 downwards.
GGCGGCGCTGTAGGCGTCGATGCCCGTCGCACTGGCCAAGACGGATCCCGCTCCTGTGACCGTCACGTCGCCCAGCGCCGCAAGCGCCATGCCCGCGCTTCCCGCCCCCGTCGTGGCGATCGAACCATTGTTGGCGACGACGAGGTCTCCGCCGATCGCAACGGCCGTCACACCATTGGAAGTCGCTCCGCTGGTCGAGACGTCCCCATTCACGGTGATGTCGACGTTGGTGCCATAGGCATAGATCGCCGGCGCGGAGTCACCGGTGGTGGAAACATCGTTGACGGTTATGGCCGCATCGCCGCCATAGGCCTTCACGAACACGCCGTTCGCGTCCGCACCGCTAGTCTCGATCGATCCGTCGGAGACGAAGGTGGCGCCACCCGGCCCGGTGCCGAACATCACCGCGCCATAGGCGCCATCGCCAGTGGTCGTGATGTCGCCGACGGTCAGCTGCGCCGTGCTGCCCTGCACCACCGCACCGACGGCACCATAGCCGTTCGTCGTGATGCTGCCGGCGGTGACGTTGACGACGGCGTCCGGGCCGAACGAGACGGCGCGAATGCCATCGGAGTAGTCCGCCTGCGTCGACACTGTCTCGGCATCGATCGTGACGGAGCCGGCGCCGGCGCGAACGGTGATCGCATCCGAGCCGTAATCGTAGAAGCTGCCGCCGGTGGTGGCGACGGTGCCCGCGTCGATCGTGACGTCGCCGTTGCCGGCATAGGCATAGATGCCGCCGACATAATAGCCCGCCGCGGTGACCGTGTCGGCCGCGATCCGGATGTCGCCCGTATAGCCATTGGCGCTGATGCCGACCGAGCTGTTGCCCGTCGTCGTGATCGAGCCGGCATCGATCGTGATGTCGCCGGCGTTGCTGACCGCGTTGATGCCCTGGGAGGCGCGCCCGTCCGCGACGATGCTGTCGGTGTTGATCGTCAGGTCGCCATAGTTGGTGCTGCCGATCACCCCGATAGCGCCGGTGCCGGAAACGGCGATGCTGGTGTCGCCAAAGGCGTTGAGCGTCGCGGCACCCTCGTTGAACCCGATGATGGCGACCCCGGGGTTCGCGCCGCTCTCGATCGCGACACCCTCGCCCAGGTTGACCGTCAGGTCATAGACCGGAACCGTTGGGTCCAGGCCGGGATCGGCCGCCGGATCGACGGCGGGGGACAGGTAGGTGATGCCGTTCGGATAGGGGTTGTCTGCCGCAGAGCAGGTCACGCTGCCCTGCGTCGCCACGCCACATTCGCCTTCCGCGAAGGCAGGGACGGCGACAAGCGCGCCCGCCGCAGCACTCACGATCGCGGTGCTCGTGAGCAAACGCGCGATCTTGGATCCGCTCCGCTGCGACAGCATCTTCATATTTGCCCCTTTTGATCCGTTATGGATGGTTTAACGACGGATCTACATGCGTCAACGCAGCGAAAGCGCAGTCTTCAAATATTCGCAAAGTTTTGGAAAAGCTTGAGCTGAACCGGATACTAGCGAAGAGCTTGCTGCCCGTTCGCGAGTCCGCAGGCATCGGCCGAGCAGATGCATTGGTTCCGGGCGCGCTCGGCGCGCCCGTTAGCCCCGCGCCACAAGCGGCAATTCCTCGGCCGGCGGTACGAATCGCGTGGCCGTTCCCCTGCGGCCGTGCAGCCACATCCCCCCGGCCACGCGATTCGCCTCCGCTGGGCTAGCGTCCGGACCCCTCCCGTCCGTTCGCCAGCCGGGAGATCAGGATCGCCGCGCGCTTGGCCTGGCGGCGGATGCTCGCCAGGTCGACCGTCTCGCCGGGCGCATGGTCGCCGCTGCTATCCGTGCCCAGCCCCGCCAGGCTGTCGACGTCGTTCGCCACGAACGAGATGTCGCCCGCCCCGCGCTTGAGCGGATCGAGCGGCGGCATCTCCGGCAGCTTCAGGTCGCGGTTGACCGCATTGAGCGCCGCCAGCAGCGCCGTGTTGCCTGCCGTCGGGGCCATTGCCGGATAGCCCTCGCCGAACTCGATCCTGGCCTCGGTGCCGGGCGCATGGGCGGCGACGATCGCCTCCATCTTCCCGCGCACCCGCGCCGTCTGCTCCTCGCTCAGCGTGCGGAAGTCGCCGGTCGCGACTGCCGTCCGGGCGATGATGTTGGTCTTGCCCGCGGCCGCCGCATTGCCGCTCTCGTCGATGCTCGCGGTCGCGCCGCCGGCGATCACGCCGGGGTTGAAGGTCAGGTTCGGCTCCGGCAGCTCCGCACGGAACGTCGCCAGGATGCGCACCAGCTCGTGGACCGCCCCGTCGCCCAGCTCGGGCGTGAAGATCAGCGAGGAATGGCCGGTCTTGCCCGTCGCCGTGATCCGCCAGTCGGTAACCGAACGCCGGGCGATCGAGCCCATGTCGCGGCCGTCCTCCGTCACCAGCCCCTCGAAGTCGAGCGCCACGTCGGCGCGCTTGCCGGCCGCGATCAGGTCCGCGCGGGAAATGCGGTGCGGGCTCCCGGCATCCTCCTCGTCGCCCGTCAGCACGATCTCGATATTGGCGTCCTTCAGCGTGCCCGCCGCCTGCATCGCGCGCAGCGCCGCCACGATCACGACCATGCCGCCCTTGTCGTCGCCCGCGCCCGGCCCCTCGGCCTTGTCGCCCTTGCGCACGAACTTCTGGAAGGGCGAGCTCGGCTCGAACACGGTGTCCAGGTGGCCGATGAGCAGGATGCGCTTGCCGCCCGGCTTGCCGGCATGCACCGCCACCAGATGGCCGGCGCGCTGCACCGCCGCCATCGGTTTCCACTGGACGGTGAAGCCCAGCGGCTCCAGCTCGGCGCGCATCATCGCGCCCACCTTGGTCACCCCTTCCAGGTTCAGCGTGCCGCTGTTCTGGTCCACCAGCCGGCCGAGCAGCGCCACCGAACGCTCATATTCGGCGTCGACCGTCTGCCCCATCACCGTCTCGGCACGCGACAGCCCCTCGGCGAGCGCCGGCGCCGACGCGGCCAGAAACAGCGCGCCGCCAAGCGCCATCGCCCGCATCCGCATCACAGCTTCGCACCCCCCATCTTGTAAGTCAGCTGCGCATAGAAGCTGCGGCCCACTGAATCGAACCACGAAATGTCGTAGTACGGATAGGCGCCATAGGTCGGGTCCTTGATCGGATCCTGGTCGAACAGGTTGTTGATCGTGCCCGACAGGCGCAGCCGGTCGGTGAAGCTGTACTGCGCCGACAGATTGAACAGGTAGCTCGCCTTGATGTACGCGTCCTGGTCGTAGTTGGGGAGCTTGCCCAGCCGCTGGCCGGTCAGCGTCGTCGAGAAGCGCTCGAGATCCCAGGTCAGGCTCGCCGTGCCCTTGTCGCGCGGGATGTCATAGTCGCTGTCATAGTCGAGCTTGCTGATCTTCGGATCGCCCGGATATTGGCGGATCGTGTGGTTGAACACATAGGTGTAGTTCACCCGCAGCGAGAAATTGCCCGCCTGTGCGGTGGGCACGCGGATGTGCGCGGCCACGTCGATGCCGTCGGTGGTCTCCTCCGCGACGTTGATCGGGTTGATATAGACGCCCTGCAGCTGCCCATCGAGCGCGCCGTCCGAATAGCGCTCGACCCGCGCCAGCGCGTCGAGGCAGGTGGGTGAATTGCCGTCCACAGGCGACCCGGCTGCAGTCTGGCCGATCCGGCAGTCCGCCTCGTCGCGCAGCAGATTGTCGATGCTCATGTCGAGCACCTGGTTCTTCATCGCGACCCGGAAATAGTCGACCGACATGTCGAACCAGCGCCGCGGCTGCCACATCACACCGGCGTTGAGCGACTTGGAGGTCTCCGGCTTCAGGTTGCGATTGCCCGAACGGTGGGAGACGATGCCCTCGTCGGCATAGTCGCAGTCGGAGATTTCCTCCGGCTGGTCCGGGTCCGTCCGGCACAGATAATAGTCGGTCGCCGACGGGTGGGTGTTGCCGGGGCCCCGGAACACATAGTTGAGGTCCGGCGCGCGGAAGCCGGTGCCATAGGCGCTGCGCAGCACCAGCGTGCTCGTCGGCCGCACCACCGCGCCCAGGTTGTAGGTGAACTTGCCGAAGCCGTTGCCCGCAAAGGAATAATGGTCGTAGCGGCCAGCCAGGTCGAGCTCCACGAACGACAGCACCGGCAGCCGCAGCTCGCCGCCCGTGCCCCAGTGGCTGCGCTTGCCGCGGCCATCGGAGTCGACCAACCCGACGTAATATTGGGTCAGCGCCAGCGGATCGGGGCGCAGGTTATAGCCCTGGCTTCCCGCCTCCGCGGTGAACGCAAAGCCGGCGGCGCCGCCCGGCAGGCGGAACAGTTCGGTGGTGTTCACCGTCGTCGCGACGTTGGTCACCCACGACTTGGGCCGATAAATCGAGTTTGCGGTGATCGAGCGATACTCGCCCGGCGTCAGCGGCGTGTAGAGCCGCGTCGGATCGGCATCGAACTCGGCATAGCCCGTCTCCGGATCGACCCCCACCTGCTCGCCTAGGAAGAAGGCATTGGCCTTGTCGATCACCACCTGCGGGAACGACACGCGTGACTGGTATTCGGCGTGGTTGACGCTGAACTCATAGCCCCATTTGTTGTCGGCGAACCGGCCCTTGATGCCCGGCGTCACGTTGAAGGTGGTGGAGCGGTTGCGCGTCATGCCGGCGTTCAGCCCGCCCATCTCCTCGGGCGTGAACTGCCGCGTCCAATTGTCCAGCTGCAGCCCGCTATAGGTCTGGTCGGGGCTCAGGTGGTTCGGGTTGAAGAAGGTGCCCTCCTCGTTCCCGTCCGGCGCCACATAATACCAGTCGAGCACGTCTCGAAACAGGCTGAGCTTGGAATAGCTCGCCTGGAAATCCAGGAACAGCTCGGCTTCGTCGTTGAGCGTATAGCCCATCGATCCATAGGCGCTGATCGAGCGGCGCTTGGACTGGATCGTGCCATAGCCGATCGAGGTATCGCTGCCGCAAAAATAGCCGTCGCCGTCGATCGTGTCCCTGCCCGGTCGCATGGCGTAATAGGTGCTGCCGCCGTTCAGCCCCGACAGCCGGTCGCACGTCGCCTTGCCCGGATCGATGTAGTAGAGATATTCGTCGGCGCGCAGGAAGGTGCGGCGCGCGAGCGGCCCGGTCGGGTCGTCCTGCGTCGAATCCTGGATCTTGCGGTCGTACGCCCACAACGGCTTCTGATCGAGCGCTTCGATCCCCAACACGCCGTGGAAGCCCCCCGTCTCCCAGCCGGTGGTCACGCTCAGCCGGTGCGAAGACCCGCCGCCATGCTCGGTGGTGCCATAGCGATAGTCGATCCGCGTCCCGTCCGGCTTGGATTTCAGCTGGAAGTTCACCACGCCGGAGATCGCGTCCGAACCATAGATGGCCGACGCGCTGCCGCTCAGGATCTCGACCCGCTCGATCAGCCCCACGGGGATGTTCGAGATGTCGGTGAAGTTGCTGTTGCCGTTGAACGGCAGCGGGAAGTCGGCGATGCGGCGGCCGTTCACCAGCACCAGCGTATGGTTCGGCCCCAGTCCGCGCAGGTCCACCTGCTGGGCGCCGGGCGTGAAGTCCGCGCCGGACGCGCTCTGCTGGCTCTGGGTCTCGCCGCCGTTCTGGGTGATCGCGCGCAGCACGTCGGGCACGCTCTGGTAGCCGTTGCGCAGGATGTCCTCGGCGGTGATCGTCGTCACCGGCGCCGGCCCGTCGCCCGACACGCGCGGGATGCGCGATCCCAGCACGACCACCTCGCCCTCGGGCGCCGTGTCGTCGGTCGCCGCCGGAAGGCTCTGCTCGCTCGTCATCGTCTGCGCCGACGCCATCCCCGGCAGCGCCCAGGCGCTTGCCCCCGCGAGCGCGATCGCGATCCCCTTACGTGTACGCATCATTTGACCCCCCGTATTCCCGAAGACATATTGGCAGCAGAACCAGTCAAAGTGGAACAACAAAAATGCAATATGTTCGGCGGGAGCGAACGAATTGAAAAGCGGGGCTTGGAGGGCATGGTCCCGGATCGCATTCGCGCTGCTGGCACTGCTGCTGCCGGCGTCCGCCTGGGCGGCACCCGGCGGCTACAGCTATTATGAGATCGGCGACCGGTCGGCGAAGACGCCGGCGGCCACCGCGCCGGCGCTGATGCTGGTTGGAGGCGGCGACTGGGACTATCGCGCCTTCCGCTGGTTCGCCGAGCGCGCCGGCCACGGCCACATCGTCGTGCTGCGCGCCTCGGGAGAGGGTGAGGCCGGCGAGGAGATCTTCAACCAGGTCGGCGGAGTCGCCTCGGTCCAGACGCTCGTCTTCCGCAGCCGCGTCGCCGCCAACGATGCGCGCGTGCTCGACATCCTCGCGCGCGCCGACGGCATCTTCATCGCCGGCGGCGACCAGGCCAACTACGTCCGCTTCTGGAAGGACACGCCCGTCGCCCGCGCGCTCGACGCCCATGTCCGCAAGGGCCGCCCGATCGGCGGCACCAGCGCCGGCCTCGCGATCCTGGGCGGCACCGCCTATGGCGCGATGGATGGCGGCAGCATCGACAGCAACGAGGCGCTCGCCGACCCCGCCGGCCCCGCCGTCACGCTGGTGACCGGCTTCCTCCACATGCCGCGCCTCGCCCATGTCGTCACCGACACCCACTTCGCCCGCCGCGACCGGCTCGGCCGCCTGTTCGCCTTTGTCGCCAAGGCGCGGCAGAAGGACCCGAAGGCCGTCGGCCTCGGCGTGGACGAGGGCGCCGCGCTCTGCGTGGAGGCGGACGGCACCGCCCGCCTGCTGTCGCCGCCCGGCGGCCATGGCTGGCTGGTCCAGCCGACCACCCGACCCACGCTCCAGCCCGGCCAACCCCTCGACTGGACGGGCGTCCGCGTGACCGGCATCGGCCCCGACAGCGTGCTCGACCTCGATACGCTGCGCGTCACCGCGCCCGCCTTCGACGGCATTGCCCGCGTCGAGCGCGGCGTGCTGCGCGACGCACCCGGCCCGCGCTGACCATGCGGCCCGAGGAAATCGACCCGCAGCTCCTCGCGCTCCTGCGCGAGGACGCCCGGCGCAACGTCTCCGAACTGGCGGCCGCGCTCGGGGTCTCGCGCACCGCCGTCTACAGCAGCATCGAGCGGCTGGAGCGGGAGGGCACGATCCTCGGCTACACCGTCCGCTTGGGCGAGGATTACGACCGCCGCCTGATCCGCGCCCATGTCATGATCAAGCTCTTCCCCAAGGCCACCCACGCCACCCAGGACCGGCTCGTCACCATGCCGGAGGTCGCCGGCCTCTACGCGATCTCGGGCGAATACGACTTGATCGCGATTGTCGAGGCGCCCCACGTTAACCGCCTCAACGACCTGCTCGATGCCATCGGCGAGTTGGAGGGCGTCGAGCGCACCACCTCCTCCGTCATCCTCGCCACCAAGCTCCAGCGTTGATTCACGCCGCTCCAGCCCCCCGCGCCTCCTCCACGATCCAGTCGCAGAACCGCTCCAGCGCCGGGTTCTCCACCCCGTCCGGCCGCACCAGATAATAGGCGTCGTCGCTGGTGAGCGGGATCGACAGCGGGCACACCAGGCTGCCGCTTTCCAGCTCCGGGCCGATCAGGAAGCTCGGCACCAGCGCGGCCCCCGCCCCCGCCGCCGCCGCCTGCGCCAGCATCAGGAAATGCTCGAAGCTCGGCCCCGAAGACACCGGCGGCGCCTCCACCC
>NZ_JBBEFX010000016.1:0-83816 GCF_048058635.1 Sphingomonas sp. MJ1 (PH-R8) | reverse complement strand
GTTCGGGGGCGGGGAGGATGCCGAAGACGCTGGGCGCGCGCTCGGCAAGCTGGCGCACGTCGACGGAGAGGCCCGCGACCAGGGCGACGCCCAAGCCCAGCGACACGGCCACGGCCGCGACGGCGCCGCGGGCGCGCTCGGCCGGGGTGCTGCGGAACGCTTCCATGCCGCTTCATGTGGGCGTCCCGGCCGCCGCGGCAAGGGCGGCCCGGGCGGGCGATCAGCCCTCGTCGCCGTAGATCGCGACGATGCGCTTCGTGCCGGACGTGACCTTGCCGCGGTACATGCCGGGCGTGTTGAAGCTCCACGTCGCCTCGCCATTCGGGCCGGTGACGATGACGCCGCCGGTGCCGCCGAGTGCCAGCGTTTCCGCCATCACCGTGTCCGCCGCGGCTTGCAGGCTCTCGCCCTTGAAGCGGATGCGGGCGCAGATCTCGTGCGCGACGCCCTCGCGGATGAAGAACTCGCCCGCACCGGTGGCGGAGACGGCGCAGGCGCGGTCGTCGGCGTAGGTGCCCGCACCGATCAGCGGCGAATCGCCGACGCGGCCCCAGCGCTTGCCGGTGACGCCGCCCGTCGAGGTGGCGGCGGCGACATGGCCGGCCTGGTCGCGCGCGACGGCGCCGACGGTGCCGTATTTCATGTCGACGTCGAACCAGCCGAGCTTCTTGGCCTTGAGCTCGTCGAGCTGGCGGCGGCGCTCGTCGGTGGCGAACCAGCTGGGGTCGACCTGTTCCAGCCCCTGTTCGGTCGAGAAGATGTCGGCGCCCTTGCCGGCGAGGAGGACGTGCGGGCTCTTGTCCATCACCGCGCGGGCGAGGCTGACGGGGTGGCGGGTGCGGGTGACGCCGGCCACGGCGCCGGCCTTGCGGTTCGCCCCGTCCATGATCGCGGCGTCGAGTTCGTTGGTGCCTTCATAGGTGAAGACGGCGCCGCGGCCGGCGTTGAAGCTGGGATCGTCCTCCAGCACGTGGATCGCGGCTTCGACCGCATCGACCGCGCTGCCGCCCTTGGCGAGCACCGCTTCGCCGGCGGCGAGCGCGGCGTCGAGGCCGGCGCGGGCGGCGGCCTCGCGCTCCGGGGTCATGCGGGCGCGCTCGATCACGCCGGCCCCGCCGTGGATCACCAGCGTCCAGTTGGGCTTCTGCTCGGCGGCGGCGGGAGAGGACATCAACAGGGCTCCGATCAACAGGGCTAGGCGCATCGTGCGGCTCCAGAAGGAGCGCGCGGTGTAGCGCAGGATGCGATCGGGCAGAAGCGGCGGGGCAGTTCCGTACCCCGGCGGAGGCCGGGGGCCAGTTGGGAAAGCGGGGGTGAGGCGCCTCGGACGTCCCCCACCTGGGCCCCCGGCCTTCGCCGGGGTACGGAAGAGGCCCTGGGGCAGGGTTGGTTCTGCCAGGCACCCCCCAAGTCCGGCGCGCCTTCCGCCTGCCACACTGCGCGTCTATATGGGGCGGAGCCCCGACAGCCTCTGCGAGAAGATCCCCATGTCCGTCCGCCCCTGGCGCGATATCGTCCGCCGTCCGAGCCGCCAGATCATGGTCGGCAACGTGCCCGTCGGCGGCGATGCCCCGGTGACGGTGCAGACGATGACCAACACGCCGACTCCGGACGTGCGCGCGACCGTGGACCAGATCCGCCGCTGCGAAGAGGCGGGCGTCGACATCATCCGCGTGTCCTGCCCGGACGTGGAATCGACCGCGGCGCTCAAGCAGATCGTGCGCGCGTCGCGGGTGCCGATCGTCGCGGACATCCATTTCCACTATAAGCGCGCGCTGGAAGCCGCCGACGCGGGTGCGGCGTGCCTGCGCATCAACCCGGGCAACATCGGCTCGTCGGAGCGCGTGGCCGAAGTGGTGCGCGCCGCCAAGGCCAATGGCTGCGCGATCCGCATCGGCGTGAACGCCGGCAGCCTGGAGAAGGACCTGCTCGAGAAATACGGCGAGCCGTGCCCGGAGGCGCTGGTCGAAAGCGCGCTCGACCATATCAAGCTGCTGCAGGACCACGACTTTCACGAGTACAAGGTTGCGGTGAAGGCATCGGACGTGTTCCTGGCGGTTGCGGCCTACCAGGGGCTGGCCGAGGCGACCGACTGCCCGCTGCACCTGGGGATCACCGAGGCGGGCGGGCTGATCGGCGGCACGGTCAAGTCGTCGATCGGCATCGGATCGCTGCTGTGGTTCGGGATCGGCGACACCATCCGCGTGTCGCTGTCGGCCGAGCCCGAGGAGGAGGTGCGCGTCGGCTTCGAGATCCTGAAGGCGCTGGGCATCCGCAACCGCGGCGTGCGCGTCGTGTCGTGCCCGTCGTGCGCGCGCCAGGGCTTCGACGTGATCCGCACCGTGCAGAAGCTGGAGGAGCGGCTGCAGCACATCCGCACGCCCATGTCGCTGTCGGTGCTCGGCTGCGTGGTGAACGGCCCGGGCGAGGCGCGCGAGACCGACATCGGCATCACCGGCGGCGGCAACGGCCGCCACATGGTCTATCTGTCGGGCGTCACCGACCATCATGTCGAGGATGCCGACATGGTCGACCACATCGTCCGGCTGGTCGAGGCCAAGGCCGCCGAGATCGAGGCGCAGGCCGCGGCGCTGGAGCAGGCGGCGGCGGAGTAACCCCGCCACTGGAGAGACCTCTGCGGAAGCCACTTTCCGTGCTCCCGCGCAGGCGGGAGCCCAGGGCGTCATATACCGCAAGCCGTTGTTCTGCTTGGCTCTGGATCCCCGCCTGCGCGGGGATACGGCGGAATTTGAGGCGGCTGTCCCGCCTTTCGTAGAGGCCTCGCACTGGACGGGGCGGGCGTTTGCCCGCATCCACCGCCCATGACCCGGACCAACACCCCGCCCGCGGTGGCCTTTGCGGCGGCATCGGCGGGCATCGCCATTTATTCGTGCATGGATGCCCTGATGAAGGGGCTGAGCATCGCCAGCGGCGCGTACAGCGCGGTGCTGTGGCGCTCGGTTGCGGGGGTGCTGCTGACCGGCACGGTGTTTCTGGCGCGGCGGCAGCGCTGGCCGGCGCGCAGGGCGCTCAGGCTGCATGTCGTGCGCGGGCTGGCGGCGGGGCTGTCGGTGCTGCTGTTCTTCTGGGGGCTGGTGCGGGTGCCGATGGCGCAGGGGGTGGCGCTCACCTTTCTGTCGCCGCTGATCGCGCTGTTCCTGGCGGCGGCGCTGCTGGGCGAGCGGATCCGGCGCGCGGCGATCCTCGGATCGGTGGTGGCGGCCGTGGGCGTGCTGGTGATCGCGCTGGGCCAGGCGCAGGCCGGCGCCTCGGCCGATGTGGTGCTGGGTGCGCTCGCGATCGTGCTCGCCTCCGTCCTCTACGCCTATAGCCTGATCCTGCTGCGCCAGCAGGCGCAGCTCGCCGATCCGCTGGAGGTGACGCTGTTCACCAGCCTGGTGATCGGCGTGCTGCTAGCACTCGGTGCGCCGTGGCTGGCGACGTGGCCGGCGAGCGACCAACTGGTGCCGATCGTCGGATCGGCGATCCTGGGCTCGATCTCGGCGCTGCTGCTCGCCTGGTCCTATGGCCGGGCGGAGGCGCAGGTGCTGGCACCGGTCGAATACACCGCCTTTGTCTGGGCGGCGCTGCTCGGCTACCTCGTGTTCGACGAGCGGGTGTCGCCGTTCACCGTTGCGGGTGCGTTGCTGATCGTCGGCGGCTGCCTGGTGGCGGTGCGCGGCGCCGCCCCGGTTTCCCAGAGCGAGGCAGGGGCATGATCGCAATCCGAACCGCCACTCCGGACGATGCGGGGCTGATCTTCGGCTTCGTGCGCGATCTGGCGCGCCACGAGGACGCCGAGGACAAGCTGGTCGCGACCGAGGCGCTGCTGCGCCGGGCGCTCGAGGAGCGCGGGGTCGAGGCGGCGATCGCCGAGCAGGACGGACAGGCGGTGGGCGCCGCGCTGTTCTTTCACAAGCACTCGACCTGGAGCGGCTGGAACGGGCTGTACCTAGAGGACCTGTACGTCGCGCCCGAGGCGCGCGGATCCGGCGCGGGCCGGGCGCTGCTCGCCCATGTCGCGGCGGTTGGCGTCGCGCGCGAGTGCACGCGGGTGGAATGGGCGGTGAGCGACACCAACGCCGCCGCCGCCGGCTTCTACCGGAGTCTCGGCGCCGAGCCGATGCCGTGGCGCATCTACCGGGTTTCGGGCGCGGCGCTGGCGCGGCTGGCGGGGGAGTGACCGACCAGGTCGGCTCCGCGCCTGGCCAGCCTACGGCCTAGTTCGCGCGTTCGATCCATGCCGCGGGAACCGGCTTACCCTCTCTCCGTGCAGCGCTGATCGCCGCCTGGAACTGTGCTCTGCTTTCCTCGGCCTTCCCCATCCGGCCAAGCAGGATGCCAGCGTTGATACGGCTCTGGGTGTCGTTGACGTCCCTGCTCGCCAGTTCACGGTACCACCGTACCGCGGCCTCGCTGTCGCCTTCCTTCAAGGCCCAGGACGCGAGCGTTCCCACTGCTGCCCGTTCTTCCGCTTCCGACATCATGCCCGTGTCGAACATGGCGGTCAAAGACCGGCGCTTTGCGGCAGCATCCGATTGCAGATCAGCAATGCGATAGAGGTACCCGTGAACGACGTATTGCTCCTCGACCGTGAGATTGGCGTCGCTCGCGAGCGATGAGGCGATTTGCCCAGCTTCGGCGGCGTGCATCGCGGTCATAGCCTTTTCCACGCGAACCAGGGCACAGGCGATCCGCTTGCGGATCAACGCGCCTTCAGCCTTGCACGTCTTCCATTGTTTGGTGCCGATGGACTGCCAGGCGTCCATGCCCGAATCCGACGTCAGCCCTCCCAAGCTCGTCGCACTGGCGATGTGCGGATTGTTCTGGAGGCTGCGCTGGGGAATTCGGGATCCGGTAACCATCTTGCGCCGCAGATTGGACGGATCGGGCTCGTCGGGATTGAATCCTCCCTCCACCACGATGTCCTCCCGCCCGGAGTCTTCCGACGGCGCTGTCGTGGATTGGGCTGATGCTTCTTGTGAGACCAGCAGAAGGAACGGCAACAATAGGATGCCCGAAACCATGTCGACCTCACAACCTCGGATCGGACAGCGTAGGTAGGGCCATGCGGCTGTCAAGCGATGCTACGGAGCCCCTTCCGGCCTGGCCTCCCAGGTCCGGAGCCGGCATTGCGGTGCGCTCGAGAGTCCGCTTCTTTCGAGTTTTGAACTTGGTGAGGGTCGCATGGCAGTCGATGCAGGGCTGATCGAATGGGTGGGCGAGGCGCTGGCGCCGGTAGGCCATGTCACGTCGCGGCGGATGATGGGCGGGGCGACGCTCTATTGTGATGGCACCATCTTTGCGATCGCGTTCGATGACGGGCTCTGGTTCAAGGCGGATGCGGAGAGCGACGCGGCCTGGGACGCGGCCGGCTGCGTGCGCTTCACCTATGCCAAGGGCGACGGCACCACCGGATCGATGAACTACCGGCGCGCGCCCGACGACGTCTATGACGATGCGGACGCGATGCGGGAGTGGGCCGGGCTCGCGCTGGCGGCAGGGGCGCGGGCGCCGAAGTCGAAGCCGAAGCGCAAGGCAGGCCGGACGACCTCAGGTAGAACCGTTCGTGCTGAGTAGGGGCTGAGCCTGGCGAAGCGCCGTATCGAAGCACCTGCCCAGGTCCTTCGATACGCCGTTTCGACTTCGCTCAACGGCAACTCAGGACGAACGGGTACACGCAACGGGATCACGCTCCAGGCGCTGAAACGACGAACCCCGCCGGCACCTGGGTGCCGACGGGGTCCAGATCGCGTGTCGCTCAGCGCTTAGTCGCGGCCGGGCACGTCGTGGTCGAGCGGTTCCTCGCCACGGTCCTTGGCGGCGTTGTAGCGCTCGATCGCCTCCAGGGTGATGCGCGCTGCTTCTTCGGCGTCGCCCCAGGTGCCGACGCGCACCCACTTCTGCTTCTCCAGATCCTTGTAGTGGGTGAAGAAGTGCTCGATCTGCTGGAACACGATTTCCGGCAGGTCGGCGCGGCCGCCGACCTTGGTGTAATAGGGGAAGGTCGAGTCCACCGGCACGCAGACGAGCTTCTCGTCGCCGCCGGCTTCGTCTTCCAGGTTCAGCACCGCGATCGGACGCGCGCGCACGACGCAGCCCGGGATGAACGGCGTGCGCGACACGACCAGCGCGTCGAGCGGATCGCCGTCCGGCGACAGCGTGTGCGGCACGAAGCCGTAGTTCGCCGGATAGCGCATCGGGGTGTGCAGGATGCGATCGACGAACAGCGCACCGGACGCCTTGTCGAACTCATACTTCACCGGCTCGCCGCCGGTCGGCACCTCGATGATGACGTTCAGGTCTTCCGGCGGGTTCTTGCCCACCGGCACCATGTCGATCCGCATGTCGTGTCGTCCCTTTTACTTGGCGGTGAGCAGGCGATCGAGGCCCGTCTCACCCTGTCCGGTCTTTTCCAGCCGCGGATAGCGCAGGCCATCGTGATAGTCGATTGCCACCTCGCGCAGCTTGTCGCCGTTCTTGACCAGCAGGCGGATGGGCGTGCGATTGCCCTTGGACGCGGTGACCGCGGCCTTGAGGCGATCGGCGCTGTAGCTTTCGCCGTTCACCGCGACGATGCTGCTGTCGACGGTGAGCCCCGCGTCGAACGCCGGGCTACCCCAGGCGACCGAGTTGACCGAGCCCGACTTGCCGGTGACGAGGCCCAGCGAATAGCTGAGATCGGCCTGCTCGCGGGTGCGGTCGTTGTTGACGAAATAGGGGGTCGGCTGGTCGCTGTAGACCAGGCGGTAGCCGTTGTTGGTGAAGCCGGCGAGCGGCGCGCGCTCCGACACGCCGTTGACGCGGCTGTTGAGGAAGCCGGCCCAGTCATAGGGCTGGATGCCGTTCAGCGTCTGGACCACGTCGTCCAGCGTGTAGGTGAGGACGCCCCAGTCGCCGTCGCGCACACCGAAGAAGGCGCGGGCGAAGTCGTCGATGCTCTTGGCGCCGCCCGACTGCTGGCGGAGGATCGAGTCGACCTCCATCCAGATCAGCAGGCCCTCGTTGTAATAGTCCTCCGAACGCTGCCAGCTGGTCCAGCCCTTGGGCCGGCGCGCGGAGATGATCGGATCGTTGGTGGTGTCGACCAGCGGGCGCCACTCGCGCGCACGGCGGGTGTCGAGGCTGGCTGCGATCGCGGCATAGGCGTCGAGCGTGTCCTGCTTGGTGACGATGCCCGAGCGTGCCTGGAGCACATAGCCCCAGAACTGGGTCTGGCCTTCATAGACCCATAGCAGCGAGTTGCGCATCGGCGTGCGATAGTCCGGCGTCCACAGGTCCGCGCCGCGGCGGAACTTGCCGTCCCAGCTGTGGCTGAATTCGTGCGGCAGCAGGTTGCGGCTGCCGGCACCGTCGTTCCACTTGGTGAAATAGCCCGGCTTCACGCCGTTTTCGGAGCTGCGGTGATGCTCCAGGCCGATGCCGCCCATGGTGTCGGTGATCGCCAGCAGGAACTCATACTTGTCGTAGTGCTGGGCGCCGAACGCGCGGGTCGCCTGCTCGACCAGGCGCTTGTGCGCGTCGATCTGCTCGGGCGTGGCGTTGAGCTCTTCCGGGGTGTCGGCGAAGACGTTGAGGTCGACGCGCGGCGACAGCGCCCACTGGCGATAATATTTGCCGGCAAAGGTGGGGGAGTCGACCAGCGTCTCGTAGCTGGTGCGCTGGTAGGAATAGATCGAGCCGTTGTTGGTCGCCGGCAGGCCTGCCGCAGCACTCCAGCCGGCCGGATATTTGGCGGTCGCCTGGATCGGGATGCGGCGGGTGAAATAGCCGGCCGGGTAGAGGCTGACCGAGTTCCACTGGAGGTTCAGCATCGAGGGCGCCATGACGATGCGGCCCTGGTCGCCGGCGGTCGCCGACAGGAACTGGAAGCTGACGTCCAGCTTCTTGGCGCCGGCCGGCACATCGATGTGAAAGGCGAAGACGTCGACCGGATCGCGGGTCCAGGGCACCACCTTGCCATTGGCGCGGATCACCAGGCCGGCGAGCTTCTCGATCTCACCGCGCGGGCTGTGGGCGCCCGGCAGCCACTTCGGGAACAGCAGCACCATGTGGCCCGCCTCGGCGACCGGAATGGTCTCCTTCACGTTGAAGATGCCGCGCTGGATGTCGGTCGCGTCGACCTCCAGCAGGAGGGTGCCGGGATAGTCGACGTCGCGCGGGGCGGGGATGGTGTCGGTGAAGGGCACCGGCTGCGGCAGGGTGTTGCCGGCGGGGTTCAGCTGCGCATGGGCGGGAACGGCAGAAGCGAGCAACAGGGCGGCGAACGCAGGAGTGCGAAACATGACGGCCTTTCGTCGAGGTGGGATGGATATCGTGTAACGACATATCGCAGCGGGCGTCCAGCCTGTCGCAAGGCGGGACACGATTCCGGCTTCGATCCGCCGGGTGCGGCGGCTAGGGTCGGGCATGGCTTCCACGCTCGTGCCCGCTGCCGACACCGCCCCCGCCGCCGATCCGCGCCCGCGATCGGCGGTGAGCACGGGCACCGGCCTCGCGGGCATGGCCGGGCTGCTCGCCTGGGTCGCAATCGCGCGCCACTATGGTATGGACGGGCCCTATGCGGCGCTGGTGAACCTCGTCGCCTGCGGGCTGCCGATGCTGGCCTGGTCGGTGCTGGTGGACAAGGTGCACCGCAACCCATCCACCGGCATCGACTGGGCGAACCCGCGGCCGTGGCGGGCGACGCTGGACGTCAGCATCACCAAGCTGGCGGGGCTGTGGGCGACCTGGGTGGGGATCGCGCTGCTCTATGCGACGGGGCGCTTCTATTGGGACGGCGGCTTCGCCTTTGCCATGTGGTGCTTCGGCTATGCGGCGCCGGTGCTGTTCGTGCTGTCGATCCCCTATGTGCTGTGGATCGATCGCCACCTGGTGGCGCCGCGCGACGGCTGCTGGGCGTTCGGCGCCTGGCTGATGCACCTGGACGAGCCGATCGAGCGCGAGGCGATCTTCGACCATCTGCGCGCCTGGGCGGTGAAGGCGTTCTTCCTGGCGTTCATGCTGGGGATCGTGCCGGGCGGCTTCCGCGAGTTCGTCGCCGCCGACACGGCCACGGTGCTGCACGATCCCGTGGCGCTGGCGCAATGGCTGATCACCTTCATGTTCCTGGTGGACGTGGCGTTTGCGACCTGCGGCTATATCCTTGCGCTGCGGCCGATCGACACGCACATCCGCTCGGCCAATCCCTATGCGGCCGGCTGGGTGGCGGCGCTGATCTGCTACCCCCCGTTCGTGCTGATGGGCGACGGCGGCCCGCTCGACTATCATCCGGGCGGGGCCGAGTGGACGCACTGGTTCGCGGGGCATCCGGTGATCCTGGCGGCGATCGGCGCGGCGCTGGTGGCGCTGACGTTCGTCTATGCGTGGGCGACGGTGGCGTTCGGGCTGCGCTTCTCCAACCTCACCAATCGGGGGATCATCACCAACGGGCCGTACGCGTGGAGCCGCCACCCGGCCTATCTGTCGAAGAACCTGTTCTGGTGGCTGGTGAGCTGGCCGATGCTGGTGACGACCGGCAACTGGCTGGACGCGTTCCGCAACACCGCAATCCTGGGGCTGGTGAGCGGCGTCTATTACTGGCGCGCGCGCACCGAGGAGCGGCACCTGCTCGCCGATCCGGACTATCGTGCGTATTATGATTGGGCAGGCCGCAACGCGGTGGTGCCGCGGTTCTTCCGGTGGGTGGCGGGCAAGTAAAGCCCGTACCCCGGCGAGGCCGGGGTCCAGTTGGGGGGCAGGCGAGAGGGCGCGCGACCTCATTCAGGCTATCCCACCTGGGCCCCGGCCTTCGCCGGGGTACAAGCTAGGCCGGAATAGAAGCTCCGGTGCCGGCGCTTAGAACGTCAGTTCGTCGTACACGCGTGTGACGTCGCCGTCCCAGCTGCTGCCGTAGCGGTCGAGCAGCTGCTGCGCGGGTACCCGGCCGTCGCGCACCACGTCGCGCAAGGGGGTGAGGAAGCCGGTCTCGTCGTCGCCGGCGGCGTCGAGGCGGCCGCGCGCCTTGAGGCCGGCGCCGGCGATGTCGAGTACCTGCCGGGCGATGTCGCGCAGCGTGCCCGAAGCGCCAAGCGGTGCGTCGAGGCCGAGACGCGGCACGGAGTCGCGCAGCGCCTGGCGGGTCTCCAGGCTCCAGTCCTTGACGAGGTCCCAGGCGGCATCGAGCGCGCCCTGGTCGTAGAGGAGGCCGACCCAGAGCGCGGGCAGCGCGCAGATCCGGCCCCAGGGGCCGCCATCGGCGCCGCGCATCTCCAGGAAGGTCTTGAGCCGCACTTCCGGGAAGGCGGTGGAGAGATGGTCGGCCCAGTCGTCCATCGTCGGCAGCTCGCCGGGGAGGACGGAGAGCTCGCCCTTGAGGAAGTCGCGGAAGGAGAGCCCGGCGGCGTCGATATACTTGCCGTCGCGGTAGACGAAGTACATCGGCACATCGAGCGCATAGTCGGCGTAGCGCTCGTAGCCGAAGCCGTCTTCGAACACGAAGGGCAGCATGCCGGTGCGGTGCGGATCGGTGTCCGACCAGATGTGGCTGCGATAGGAAAGCATGCCGTTGGGCTTGCCCTCGGTAAAAGGCGAGTTGGCGAACAGCGCGGTCGCGAGCGGCTGGAGCGCGAGGCCGACGCGGAACTTCTGCACCATGTCCGCCTCCGACGCATAGTCGAGGTTCACCTGGATGGTGCAGGTGCGCAGCATCATGTCGAGCCCCATGCCGCCGACGCGCGGCATGTGGTTGAGCATGATCGCGTAGCGGCCCTTGGGCATGATCGGCAGTTCGGCGCGGGTCTTGTCCGGCCACATGCCGAGGCCCAAGAACCCCAGGCCCAGCTTCTCGCCGACGGCCTTCACCTGTTGCAGGTGGCGGCCGGTTTCGCCGCAGGTCTGGTGCAGGTTTTCGAGCGGAGCGCCCGAGAGTTCGAGCTGGCCGGCGGGCTCCAGGCTGACGGTGCCGTCCTTGCCGGCGAGCGCGATGACCTTGCCGTTCTCCTCGATCGGCGTCCAGCCGAACTCGGTCAGCGCCAGCAGCAGGTCGCGGATGCCGCCGGGCTCGTCATAGCTCGGCGCGCGATGATCGCTGGTGCGGAACACGAATTTCTCGTGCTCGGTGCCGATGCGCCAGCGTTCCGCGGGCTTCTCGCCGCCTGCGAAATAGCCGATCAGCTGATCGCGGGTCTCGATGACCGCTGCGCTGGTGTCCGAAACGGTCTTGGTGCTCATGGGCTGCGCCCATAGGCGGTGCCGCGATGCGGCGCCAGCGGCGTTTTGCTACCAGTCGCCCGCGCTGGTCATCCAGACGCTGATCGCCGCTGCCGCCGCCGTCTCCGCGCGCAGGATGCGGGGGCCGAGCGTCAGTCCATGTGCCTGAGGAAGCGCGCGAATCGCTTCGCGCTCCTCCGCGTCGAAGCCGCCCTCCGGCCCGATCAGCACGGCGCCGGGGCCGCGGTGCTGCGCCATGGTCGTGGACGCCGGGGCGCCGCCGGTCTCGTCGGCGAAGAACAGCGCGCGCTCGGCCGGCCAGTCGCGCAGCAGCGCGGCGAGCTTCACCGGCTCGGCGAGCTCGGGCAGGGCGGTGCGGTCGCACTGCTCGGCCGCCTCGATCGCATGGGCGCGCAGCCGGTCGAGGTTGAGCCGGTCGACCACGGTGCGGCGGGTGAGCACCGGGACGATGCGCGCCACGCCCAGCTCGCACGCCTTTTCCACCGTCCAGTCGATGCGGCCCTTCTTGAGCGGGGCGGCGCAGAGCCACAGGTCGGGCACCGGCTCCCGCGGGCGCAGCTGGTCGGTCACCTGGAGGGTGAGGTCGCGCTTGCCGGCATGGGCGACGGTCGCGAGCCACTCGCCGGTCTGGTCGTCGAACAGCTTGACCGGATCGCCCGGCTTCGCGCGCAGCACCGACAGCAGGTAATGCGCCTGCGGGCCGTCGATGCGGATCGCCGCATCCGGCGCGATCGTCGCTTCCAGGAACAGGCGCGGGGTGGACTGCGGCGGCCAGGCGGGGGTTGCGGGCATGGCGGCGGTGTTAGGCGAAGCCGGCGGCTTCGTCACGCCACCGGGCAATCGTCGGCGACGATGACGCGGTCGCGCCCCTCCTTCTTCGCCTGGTACATGGCGGCGTCCGCGCGATCGGTCGCGGTGTCGATCGTGTCGCCGGGCGTCACGCAATA
This sequence comes from Sphingomonas sp. MJ1 (PH-R8), assembly GCF_048058635.1. Taxonomy (NCBI): domain Bacteria; kingdom Pseudomonadati; phylum Pseudomonadota; class Alphaproteobacteria; order Sphingomonadales; family Sphingomonadaceae; genus Sphingomonas; species Sphingomonas sp. MJ1 (PH-R8). Next base: position 71,658 of record NZ_JBBEFX010000016.1, on the reverse strand, counting down.
GGCGCCGACGCTGAGCGTGATCGGGACGCGCGCGCCATCAACCAGCACGACGGGAGCCGCGCAGACGGCCGCGACCAGCCGGTCCGAGACGGTTTCCAGAGGATCGGCGCCGAGGCCGGGCAAGAGCACGATGAATTCGTCGCCTCCCCAGCGGCCGCACAGGTCCGTGGGGCGGAGCGCGGCCTGGATGCGGTGCGCGATCTCCGCCACCACGGCATCGCCCGCGACATGGCCGAAGCGGTCGTTGATCTGCTTGAACCGATCGACGTCGATCAGCAGCAGCCCGACCGAGCCCGCGCCGCGCTGGCGCTGCACCGCCTCGAACGCCGCCACGAAGCCGCGGCGGTTGGCGACGCCGGTTGCCGAATCGCGGTTGGCGAGCCGTTCCAGCTCGATCGTCCGCTCGCGCACCCGCGCTTCGAGCGAGCGGGTGTGTTCGGCCACCGCGCGCGCCATCGCCGCGAACCGGCGCGACAGGCGCCCGATCTCGTCGTTGCGATCGGAGTCGAGCTGTTCGGCGGGTTGGAAGTTGCCGCGTTCCGCCTCGATCACGCTCATCTCGAGCTGGCGGAGCGGATCGAGCACCACGCGCTTGAACAGGACGACGGCGAGCGCGCCGCCGATCACCAGCATCAGCACGATCAGCGCGGCCAGAGGACCGAACAGGCGGCGGTCCACCATGGCATCGGTGTCCATCACCGTCACATTGTACCAGTCGAGCCCGTTCAGATAACCGACGCCGACGAGCACCCGTTCGCCGCCCATCTCCAGGAAGCTGGATCGTGCGGACGCGCGGCCCGAGGCGACGTCCGCCATCATCGCGTGCAGCCGGGCGCGATCGTCAGCGTTGCTCAGCATGGCGAAGACGGTGGGCGGATGCTTGCGGTTGGGGTCGGAATAGCGGTCGACCTTGCTCGGATCGCGATGCGCCTGCACCGCCCCGTCGTGGTCGACGAAGAAGGTGGAGACGCCGGCCTGGGTGTCGGCCAGCGCCTCGTGCACGAAGGAGGAAAGATCGACGGCGGTCCCGGTGACGCCCAGCGCCTTGCCCTCGAAGCGGATGACGCAGTTGACGAACACGCGCGTGCGCTTGGCGAGATCGTCCGCGTCGACGTTCAGGTGGCAGTCGCGCGGGCGGGACAGCGCCTCGAAGAACCAGCGGTCGCGGTTGTTGCCCGGCTGCACGGTGAGGCGCGGGCGGTCGGCCGAATAGCGGCTGCCGGGCTCCTCGTAGAAATATTGGCGCGAGGCGGCGGAGCCCACGAAGAAGGTGCCGCCCGCCGACAGCTGCACGACGCGGCGCAGCTCGGCGATGGCGGCGCGGCGCTTTGCGGGATTGCCCTCGTCGCGCAGCCAGCCGATGAGCGCTTCCGAACGCGCGTTGGTTTCCGCGAGCGCGACATCCCGCTGGAGGGTGCCGAGGCCGCGTGCCCGGTCATAGAGCACCTGCCGCTCGGCAAAGCCCGACCCGAGCCGCACCAGAGTCAGGTCAACGACGCGGCCGAACGCCACGAAGCCGACCAGCGCGAGGAGGCCGATCAGCAGCATGCCCACCATCAGAACGCGGGCGGTCAGGCTGGCGGAGACCGCACGCCAGAACCCCTTGAAGGGGAGCAGCTTGTTCGACCTGATCTTGCGTCTCCTGGGATTCGGCGCTCGCTTTGTGGCGCCGTCCAGGGCCTTCAAGCACGTAAACAGTAAATAATGTAGTCGGTGAGCTCGGGCAACGCGGGAAGCGCGCGGGAGTTTCCCGGGCGACCACGCACACGGGCTGTCCAAGCTCTGTCCATCTGTGGCAGCAGGCCGCATGACATCCCCGATTCCCCCGTTGCAGCCCGGCCTACGCCCAGGCCCTTTCGCCCGTGTTCCCGAGACGAGGGGCGGCGCGCGATGACCGCCGCGACCGAGATCGTGCCCGACAGCGAGCATCGTGGGCTGGTCGGGCGGCTGCCGGCAGGGCTGCGGCCGTTCGCATTGCTGGCGCGCTTCGACCGGCCGATCGGCTGGTGGCTGCTGTTCTGGCCGGGCGCCTGGGCGATCGCGCTGGCAGGCCAGGGGATCGCGCGCTGGGACATGATCGCGTGGTTCCTGCTCGGCAGCATCGCGATGCGGGGCGCGGGCTGCGTCTACAACGACATCGTCGACCGCGACCTCGACCGGCAGGTGGCGCGCACGCGCAGCCGGCCGCTGGCGAGCGGGGCGGTGTCGCTGAAGGCGGCCTGGGGGTGGCTGTTGATCCTGTGCGCGGTCGGGCTGCTGGTGCTGGTGCAGCTGCGGCTGGCCGCCGCGATCGTCGCCGTCTCCAGCATCGTGCTGGTCGCCGCCTATCCTTTCATGAAGCGGATCACCTGGTGGCCGCAGGCGTGGCTTGGGATCGTGTTCAGCTGGGCAGCGCCGGTCGGCTGGGTGGAGGTGACGCACGGCAGCATCGTGCCGATGCTGCTGCTGTACGCGGGATCGATCACCTGGGTGATCGGCTACGACACCATCTATGCGCTGCAGGACGTGGAGGACGATGCGCTGGTGGGCGTGCGTTCGTCGGCACGGGCGATGGGGGCCAAGGTTCGGCCGGGGGTCGCGGTGCTGTACCTGGTGTCGCTGCTCTGCTGGGCGGGCGCCTTCTGGCAGGTGTTCCCGACGCCGCTGGCGCTTGTCGCGCTGCTGCCGATGGCGCTGCACTTGCTGTGGCAGGTGGCGACGCTTTCGCCGCAGGACGGGCACAACACGCTGGCGCGGTTCCGCAGCAATCGCGACGCGGGGCTGCTGATGTTCCTGGCCTGCCTGGTGGTGGGGACCGCCGCCTGAATCGCCGCCGCGGCTTTGACCTTGGGGCCCCGGCTCCCTAAGTCGCGGCCATGCTGACCCCCGAACAGGCGCAGGCCCGCGCCGCGCAGGCGATCGACCGAGCCCGCGCCCGCGGCGCCGATGCCGCCGACGCCATCCTGATCGCCGACACGGCGCTTTCCGTCTCCGTGCGTCTGGGCGCGCTGGAGGACGTCGGCCGGTCCGAGGGCGGCGAGCTGGGCCTGCGAGTCTTCGTCGGCAAGCGTTCGGCAAGCGTCGCCACCTCCGACCTGTCGGACGCGGCGCTGGATGCGGTGGCCGAGCGGGTGGTGGCGATGGCGCGGCTGGCGCCCGAGGACGCCTGGGCCGGGCTGGCGCCGGCCGATCGGCTGATGAAGGGCACGGCCCCGCTGCTCGACCTGGACGACGGCGGCGAGGTCGCGCCCGAGGCGCTGAAGGCGCAGGCGCTGGCGGCCGAGGATGCGGCGCGCGCGGTCGCGGGCGTCACCAATTCCGAGGGCGGCAGTGCGAGTGCCAGCCGCGCGGTGGTGGCGCTGGCCACCAGCCACGGCTTTGCCGGAAGCTATGCCGTCACCAGCCACGGTGTCTCGGCAAGCGTGCTGGCGGGCACCGGATCGGGCATGCAGCGCGACTATGCGCACCACAGCGCGCGCCATCGCGCGTCGCTGGAGGCGCCCGAGGCGATCGGGCGGCTGGCGGGCGAGCGCGCGGTGGCGCGGCTCGATCCGGCGCGGATCGCGTCGGGCGCGATGCCGGTGGTGTTCGATCCGCGGGTGGGGGCGAGCCTGCTCGGCCACCTGACCGGCGCGATCGCGGGACCGGGCGTGGCGCGCGGCACCAGCTTCCTGCGCGAGGCGCTCGGGACGGCGGTGTTCGGGCCGGGCGTCACCATCCGCGACGATCCGCACCGGCCGCGCGGCCTGCGCTCACGGCCGTTCGACGGGGAGGGGCTGCCGGTCTCGCCGCTCGCGATCGTCGAGGGCGGCGTGCTGCAAAGCTGGCTGCTGGACAGCGCCTCGGCACGGCAGCTGGGGCTGGAGCCGACCGGCCATGCCACCCGCGGCATCGGCGGCGGGCCGGGCGTGGGCACCAGCAACCTCTACATGGAAGCGGGGCGCATCACGCGCGAGGCGCTCATCGGCGAGATCGAACACGGCGTGCTGGTGACCGAGCTGATCGGGCATGGCGTGAACGGCGTGACGGGCGACTATAGCCGCGGCGCTGCCGGCTTCCTGATCGAGAAGGGCGCAATCACCCGGCCGGTCGCCGAAATCACCATTGCGGGCAATCTGCGCCAGATGTTCGCGGGCCTGGTGCCGGCGAGCGACCTGGAGTTCCGCTATGGCGTGAACGTGCCGACGGTCCGGATCGACGGGATGACGGTGGCGGGTGGCTGACACGCTGCTCGACGAACTGGCGGCGATCGCTGCCGAAGCGGCGACGCTGGCGCATGGGCGCGCGGCGACCGACTTCGAGCGCTGGGAAAAGACGCCAGGCAACCCGGTGTGCGAGATCGACTTGGCCGTCGACGCGCTGCTGCGCGAGCGGCTGAGCGCGCTGCTGCCGGACGCGGGCTGGCTGTCCGAGGAATCTGCGGACGATCCCGTGCGGCTGGCCAAGCGCCGGGTGTGGATCGTCGATCCGATCGACGGCACCCGCGACTATATCCGCGGGCGGCCGGGCTGGTCGGTGTCGGTGGCGCTGGTGGAAGACGGGCAGCCGGTGCTGGGCGTGCTCGATGCGCCGGCGCGGCACGAGCGCTGGCGCGCGGCGGCGGGCGAGGGCGCGTGGCGCAACGGCGTGCGGCTGACGGCGAGCGACATCGCCCGGATCGCGGGTGCGCGCACGCCGGTGGACGCGCTGCCCAAGGCGGACCGCGACCTGGTGGCGGTGGCCAAGCCCAACTCGATCGCGCTGCGCATGGCGATGGTGGCGGCGGGCGAGGCGGACCTGCTCGCGACCTTTCGCTGGGGCAATGAATGGGACGTGGCGGCGGCCGTGCTGCTGCTGCGCGAGGCCGGCGCGACGGTGACCGACTCGCTCGGCAAGCCTCTGCGCTTCAACACGCCGCGCGCGCAGGCGTTCGGCGTGCTGGCGACCGCGCCCGGCATCCATGCGGCGGCGGTGGACCGGCTGCGGCCGCGCGCGATCGCGGCGCTGGGGCGGCCCTGACCGCCCGCTAGGCGCGGGCGAGATCCTTCAGCCGGTAGAGTGCGTCGAGCGCTGCGCGCGGGGTGAGGGAGTCGAGGTCCAGCTCCCCCAGTTCGGTGCGCAGGGCATCGGGCTTTTCCTCCTCGACCGGCTGGAAGGCGGCGAACAGCGGCAGGTCGTCTAGGCCGGCGGCAAGCCCGCCGGTCTTCTGGCGCCCGGCCTCCAGCTTGGCGAGCACCGCCTTGGCGCGCGCGACCGTGGCGGGGGGGAGCCCCGCGAGCCGGGCCACCGCCAGGCCGTAGCTGCGGTCAGCGGGGCCCTCGCCGAGTTCGTGGAGCAGCACTAGATCGCCCTTCCACTCGCGCGCGCGGACGTGGTGCAGGCTCAGCGCCTCGCAGCGTTCCGCCAGGCGGCTGAGCTCGTGATAGTGCGTCGCGAACAGGCAGCGGCAGCGGTTGTCCTCGTGGATCGCCTCCACCACCGCCCAGGCGATGGCGAGGCCGTCGTAGGTGGAGGTGCCGCGGCCGACCTCGTCCAGGATGACGAAGCTGCGCGGGGTCGCCTGCGCGAGGATCGCGGCGGTCTCGACCATCTCGACCATGAAGGTGGAGCGGCCGCGCGCGAGATTGTCGGAGGCGCCGACGCGGCTGAACAGCCGGTCGACCAGGCCGAGCGTGGCGCGGGTGGCGGGGACGTAGCTGCCGGCCTGGGCCAGCACCGCGATCAGCGCGTTCTGGCGCAGGAAGGTGGACTTGCCGCCCATGTTGGGGCCGGTCACCAGCCAGAGGCGATTGTCTTCGGACAGGCGGCAGTCGTTGGCAACGAAGCGCCCGCCGGCCTTGGCGACGGCGGCCTCGACCACCGGGTGGCGGCCGCCCTCGATCTCCAGGCAGGCGTGGTCGACCAGGTCGGGGCGTGCCCAACCGCCTTCCGCTGCGCGTTCGGCGAGGCCGGCGGCGACGTCGATGCGGGCGAGCGAGTCGGCGGTGGCGGCGATGGCCTCGCGATTCCCAAGCACCTGGCCGGTCAGTTCCTCCAGATGTGCCGCTTCGGCCGCGAGCGCATGGGCGCCGGCCTGGGTGACCTTGAGCGCCACCTCGTGCAGTTCGGGCGCGTTGAAGCGTACGCAGCCGGCGAGCGTCTGGCGATGGGTGAAGCCGCTGTCGGCCTTCATCAGCGCGTCGGCGGCGCGCGCCGGCACCTCGATATGATAGCCGAGCACGCCGTTGTGGCGGATCTTGAGCGCGTTGACGCCGGTGCGGGTGCGGAACTCCGCCTCCAGCGCGGCGATGGCGCGGCGGCCGCCGGCGCCGGTGGCGCGCAGATCGTCTAGTGCGGCGTCATAGCCCTCGGCGATGTAGCCGCCGTTGGCGGCGTCGATCGGCGGTGAAGGGACGAGCGCGCGGGTGAGCAGCTCGACCAGCGCGCCGTGGCCGCGCAGCGCCGGCACCAGCTGGTCGAGCAGCGGCGGCGCGTCCGCGAGCTGGTCGAGGCGGTCGCCGAGCGTGCGGGCGCCCTCGAGGCCGTCGCGCAGCTGCCCTAGGTCGCGCGGGGAGCCGCGGCCGGCGGCGATGCGGCCGAGCGCACGGCCGACGTCGGGGAGCGCGCGCAGGGCGGAACGCACGCCGTCGCGCAGGCCGGGATCGTCGTGGAAGCGGGTGACGGCGTCGAGCCGCGCCTCGATCGCGGCACGGTCCATCAAGGGTGCGGCGATGTCGGCACCGAGCAGGCGCGCGCCGGCGCCGGTGACGGTACGGTCGACCGCGTCGAGCAGGCTGCCGCTGCGGGTGCCGGAGGTGGTGCGGGTGAGCTCCAGGCTTTCGCGGGTGGCGGCGTCGACCGCCATGCACTGGTCGTTGCGGGACACCAGGGGCGGGCGGAGGAAAGGCAGGCTGCCGCGCGCGGTATGATCGAGATAGGCGACGAGCCCGCCCGCCGCGGCCAGGCCCGCGCGGCTGAAGCTGCCGAAGCCGTCCAGGGTCGCGACCCCGAACAGCGCCTTCAGCCGGGCATCGCCGGCGGCGCTGTCGAAGTCGATCCGGGGACGCAGGCTCGTCGCGATCTCAGCGAACGCGGAAGACTCGGAGGCGACCACCTCGGCAGGGGCGAGCCGGGCGATGGTGGCGGCGAGCGCATGGGCGTCGGTCTCGATCAGCTCGAAGCGGCCGGTGGAGACGTCTGCGGCGGCGATCGCGACCTCGCCGCCGGCCTCACCCACCGCCACGCACCAGTTGGCGGCGCGCGCGTCGAGCAGCGCTTCCTCGGTTAGCGTGCCGGCGGTGACTACGCGCACGATCGCGCGGGCGACCAGCGCCTTGGAGCCGCCCCGCTTCTTGGCTTCCTCTGGCGTCTCGACCTGCTCGGCGATGGCGACACGGTGGCCGGCCTTGATCAGCCGCGCCAGATAGCCCTCGGCGGCATGGATCGGCACGCCGCACATCGGGATCTTCGCGCCCTCATGCTCGCCGCGCGCGGTGAGCGCGATGTCGAGCACGGCCGCGGCGGTTTTCGCGTCGTCGTGAAACAGTTCAAAAAAGTCGCCCATGCGGTAGAACAGCAGGCAGTCGGCGGCTTCGGCCTTGAGCGCGAGATATTGCGCCATCATCGGGGTCGGGGCTGGAACGGCAGGCATGCGCGCGTGGGTAGCCGAAGAAGCGACCGCCGTCATGCCCGCTGCGGTGGGGTGACGGAGGCGAGGATGCGTCCTAAGGGCAGAGCCATCAGTGCGGGAAGGTTGCAGATGGCAGAAGAATCGAACGTCCAATTCTCCGAGCGCGAGGCGCTGCTGTTCCATTCGGAGGGGCGCCCGGGAAAGATCGAGATCATCGCGTCGAAGCCGATGTCGACGCAGCGCGACCTGGCGCTCGCCTATTCGCCGGGCGTCGCCGTGCCGGTGCGCGCGATCGCGGCGGACCCTGCCACCGCCTATGACTATACCGCCAAGGGCAACCTGGTCGCGGTGATCTCCAACGGCACCGCGATCCTCGGCCTCGGCAACCTGGGCGCGCTCGCGTCCAAGCCGGTGATGGAAGGCAAGTCGGTGCTGTTCAAGCGCTTCGCCGACGTCGATTCGATCGACATCGAGCTGAAGACCGAGGACGTCGACCGCTTCATCGACGCGGTCGAGCTGATGGAGCCGACCTTTGGCGGCATCAACCTGGAGGACATCAAGTCCCCGGAATGCTTCATCATCGAGCAGACCCTGCGCGAGCGGATGAACATCCCGGTGTTCCATGACGACCAGCACGGCACCGCCATCATCGCCGCCGCCGGCCTGATCAACGCGCTGTACCTGACCAAGCGCGACATCGCCGAGACCAAGGTGGTGATGAACGGCGCGGGTGCGGCCGCACTCGCCTGCGCGGACCTGGTGAAGGTGATGGGCGTCCGGCAGGAAAACCTGCTGATGGTCGACCTGGACGGCGTGCTCTACCAGGGCCGCGAAGCCGGCATGAACCAGTGGAAGTCGGCGCATGCCGTCGCCACCGACAAACGCACGCTCGCCGAGGCACTGGACGGCGCGGACGTGTTCATGGGGCTGTCGGCCGCGAACGCGCTGCCGGCCGAGCTGCTCAAGAAAATGGCGCCGAACCCGATCGTGTTCGCGATGGCGAACCCCGACCCGGAGATCACCCCGCCCGAGGCCAAGGCCGCGCGCCCGGACGTGATCATCGCCACCGGCCGTTCGGACTATCCGAACCAGGTCAACAACGTGCTGGGCTTCCCGTTCATCTTCCGCGGCGCGCTCGACGTGCGCGCGACCACGATCAACGACGCGATGAAGGTCGCCGCCGCACAGGCGATCGCGAAGCTCGCGCGCCAGCAGGTGCCCGAGGAAGTGGCGGCCGCCTATGGCGTGAAGCACAGCTTCGGCCCGGAATACATCATCCCGGCGCCGTTCGACCCGCGACTGATGGAGCTGGTGCCCGCGGCCGTCGCCCAGGCGGCGATGGATTCGGGAGTGGCGACCAAGCCGATCCTGGACATGGACGCCTATCGCCACAAGCTGCGCGGCCGGCTCAACCCGACCACCTCGGTGCTCAGCCTCGCCTATGAGGGCGCCAAGGCGCACCCGAAGCGCGTCATCTTTGCCGAGGGCGAGGAAGAGGTGGTGCTGCGCGCCGCGATCAACTTCCGCGAGGGCGGCTATGGCACGCCGGTGCTGGTGGGTCGCGACGACGTGTATGATCGCCTGCGCGCGCTGGGCGTGACGGACCCGGAGACCTACGAGGTCCACAACAGCCGCCATTCGCCGCTGGTGCCGCAGATGGTCGACTTCCTCTACGCGCGCCTCCAGCGCCGCGGCTATCTGCGCCGCGATTGCGAGCGGATGGTGAACCAGGATCGCAACATCTTCGGCGCGCTGCTGCTGCAGCTGGGCGAGGGTGATGCGATGATCACCGGCGTCACGCGCACCTATGCGCAGACGATCCGCGAACTGCGCCGCGTGATCGATCCGAAGGAAGGCCGCACCCCGTTCGGCATCCATGTGCTGGTGGGCCAGAGCCACACGGTGTTCATCGCCGACACCACCGTCAACGAGCGTCCCAACTCCGAGGAGCTGGCCGACATCGCCGAGGCGACCGCGCAGGTCGCGCGTCGCATGGGCCATGAGCCGCGGGTCGCGTTCCTGAGCTACGCCAACTTCGGCAACCCCGAGGGCAAGTGGCTGGAGCAGCTGCGCGGGGCCGTCGGCGTGCTCGACAAGCGCGAGGTGAGCTTCGAATATGAGGGCGAGATGACGCCCGACGTCGCGCTCAACCCGCGCCAGCTCGCGAACTATCCGTTCGCGCGCCTGTCGGGCCCGGCCAACGTGCTGATCATGCCGGGGCTGCAGTCGGCCAACATCTCGGCCAAGCTGCTGCGCGAATTGGGCGGCGATGACATGATCGGCCCGATGCTGATCGGCATGGAAAAGCCGGTGCAGATCGCACCGATGACCTCGACCGCGAGCGAACTGGTGACGCTTGCGGTGCTGGCCGCCGGCGGCATGGTCGACGGCTGATCCTTCGGGGGAGGGGCCGCGGTTGCGCGGCGCCTCCCGCCGGTGGCGGGGGGACCGGAGGCCGCTCGCCTTCCTCGTTTGTCGTGCTCCCGCGAATGCGGGAGTCCAGGGTTGCCGAAGTGCGGCCTGGGTTGCTCTGCTTGGCCCTGGATCCCTGCCTGCGCAGGGATACGATGGTGGTGCAGGCGGGCGTCCCGCAACTCGCGGCGGCTCGCAAGCTGGCGCTGGCGCTTTCCCGGTTCCTCGTGCTCCTGCGAAGGCAGGAGCCCAGGGTTGCTGAAGTGCTGCCTTCGTTGCTCTGCTGAGCCCGGGGTGCCTTCCTGCCCAGGGACACGCGGTTGCCATGCCGCGCCTCACACACGAAAATGCCCGCCGGAGATGGCTCCGGCGGGCACCTTTCCTCCCCAGGAACGGGTGGGCGGGGCTTTCGCCCTGCCGAGACGGTGATCGGGGTGGCGGACGGCAAGTTCGCTGCCGATGTCGGCGCGACCTTGTCATGTCCTTTACAGCTGCACCCCGAAGATGCCGGACTTCCTTGCCCCAGCGCTGCGCCGTTCAGAAGCGGATGCGGCGCGCAAAACGGGTCACGGAGTGGAAGTGCTCGCCCCCGCGCTGGTGATGCTGTAAAGACTTCACAGAAGAAGCCGGGGAGAGCGGGATGGCGGAGCGCAAGCTGCTGGCGGGACATGCGGTTCGGCGGGTGCGGCGGCAGGCGGGGCTCACCCAGGCGGCGATGGCCGAACTGCTCGGCATTTCGCCCAGCTACCTCAACCTTGTGGAGCGCAACCAGCGTCCGCTGTCGGCGGCGCTGCTGGTGCGGCTGGCCGAGCGCTTCGACTTCGATCCGCGCACGCTGACCAGCGGCGAGCCGGCGGGCGGGGTCGATGCGCTGCGACGGCGGCTGGCTGACCCGATGTTCGCGGACCTGGAGATCGACCGGCACGACGTCGCCGAGTGGCTGGCGAGCGCGCCGGGCGGGGCGGAGGCGTTCGCGCGCGTGTTCGACCGGCTGGGCGGGGCGGCGGGTGCCGCCGGAGCCGCGCCGGCAGCCGACGACCCGCAGGTGCTGGTGCGGCGCGAGGTGGAGCGCTGGCGCAACCATTTCGCCGAACTCGACGAACTCGCCGAGGGCGTGGCCGACGAGCTGCGGCAGTCGGCAGCGGACCTGGGCGCCGCGCTCGCCGAGCGGCTGCGGGTGCGGCACCAGCTTTCGGTGCGGGTGCTGCCGGCCGAGGTACTGCCCGACCGCCTCTATCGCCTGGACCTCCACGCGCGGCAGTTGCAGTTGTCGGAGCTGCTGGGGCCGGCGCAGCGCTTGCAGCTGCTCGCGCGGCAGATCGGGCAGGGCGAGGCGCGGGTGCCGGTGGAGGCGCTGGTGCGCGGCGCCGGCTTTACCGACCGGGCGGCGGAGCGGCTCTATCGCCGCCACCTGCTGGGCTATTTCGCGGCGGCCGTGACCATGCCCTACGCCCGGTTCCTGCGCGCGTGCGAGGCGACCGGCTATGACGTGCCGCTGCTCGCGCGGCGGTTCGGGACGTCGTTCGAGCAGGTGGCGCACCGGCTGACGACGCTCGGGCGGGTGGGCGCGCGGGGGCTCGCCTTCTGCCTCTTGCGGATCGACCGGGCGGGGCAGGTGTCGAAGCGCTTTGCCGGGATGAGCGGATCGCCGGTGGCGGATGCCGCCGGGCTCTGCCCCCTGTGGAGCACGTTCGAGGCGTTCGCCCGGACCGATGCGGCGGTGACCCAGCTGGTGGAGCTGGAGGACGGCAGCCGCTGGTTCAGCTGGGCGCATGTCGTCCACCCGGCGGTGGGCGAGGTGGCGGGGGTGCGCGCGCGCTTCGCGATCGCGCTGCTGCTGGGGACGGACCAGGCGCGCGGCTGGGCGGCGGCGCGGGGCACCGATCTGGGCGGCGAGGCGGTGGGGATCGGTCTCGGCTGTCGCGCCTGCACGCGGCGCGACTGCGGCCAGCGTTCGGCGCCGCCCATCGGACACGCGCTGCTGGTCCACGAGCGCGAGGGCGGGGTAACGCCATTCGCCTTTGCCGGGGACTGACCGACATAAGTTGCTAACATTTTGACGCTATTGGGGATTGCATGACCGATACCCCTTCCCGCGGATGCGGTGCCTGCCGCGACGGGCGGGCGCTCGACTTTCCCATCTCCATGGCCTTCCAGCCGATCGTCGACCTGCGCACGGGGCGGCCCTGGGCCTATGAGGCGCTGGTGCGCGGTGCCGAGGGAGAGGCCGCTGCGACCGTGCTGGCGCGGGTGACGCCGGAGAACCGCTATGCCTTTGACCAGCAGTGCCGGGTGGCGGCGATCGAAGGCGCGGTGGCGGCCGGGTTGCTGGAGACGGGGGCGCGGCTGTCGATCAACTTCCTGCCGAACGCCGTCTATTCGCCCAAGGCCTGCATCCAGCTGACGCTGCGCACCGCGCAGGCGACGGGCCTGCCGACCGACCGGCTGATGTTCGAGTTCACCGAGAACGAGCGGATGGCCGATCCGGCGCATGTGCTGAACATCGTCGAAAGCTATCGCGAGATGGGGTTCACGACCGCGCTGGACGATTTCGGCGCGGGCTATGCCGGGCTCGGGCTGCTTGCGCGGTTCCAGCCCGACGTCATCAAGCTCGACATGGCGCTGCTGCGCGGCGTGGACGCGAGCGAGCCGCGCCGGGTGATCGTGGACGCGATGGTGGGGCTGTGCCGCAGGCTGGGCGTGACGGTGATCGCGGAAGGGATCGAGACGCGCGACGAGCTGGACGCGGTGCGCGCGCTCGGCATCGAGCTGGTGCAGGGCTATCTGCTGGCCAAGCCGGCGTTCGAGGCGCTGCCGGAGCCGGTGCTGGCCTGAGGGCAGGGGGCCAAGTCGACCTCATGAACGGATCGTTCGAGAACCCGGATGATTTCGCTGCGGACCTGAAGAGGCGGAAGGAAGCGGCGGAAGGTCTGGAGAAGGATCTCCTGACAGAGGTGCCTCTGCTCTACGGGTCGCCGGGCCGGAGGGAGCCGCACGGTGATCCCGGGATCCTCCTTGCAGAGATGCATCGGCAAGATCTGCAGCGGCGCAACGGCGGCGGCGTACTTCCGTCGACGAGGAGGCGAGAGGGTGTGTCGCTCCCCTTCGAGCGCATGATCGCGGGCTTGGCTCTCGTGCTGGCGGTACTGCTTTTCTTGCTCGGCTAGCGCTGGCGGGGACGGACCACGTCTGCCTTCCGTTCAAACATCCGAGGCGTTGTACGCCGTGCTCTCGCAGGCGCCGCAGATAGCCCGGGTTCAAGAGCCCGTACGTCGAGGTGCCACGCCGGTATCCCAAACGGAACAGCACGAAACGCCCAATGTCGGTCGCGCAGGCCTATTTCGCCGCTTCCAAAGACCAGGCGCTTCTCAATGCGTCAAGCTCCGAGCTGGATTTGGCCGTCAGCAGGCCGCTTTCAGGCGAGATCAAGCGGCAAGCCGCAATACGTCCATCCAGGAAAGATCGTGCGAAGCGTCATTATTCAGGCGCCTGAACCGCTACCAAAAGAGAAGCAGTGGATGCGTCAGCGGGCATCGGCGCCATAGAAACAAGCGGAAACGGGCGTGAAGAGGCAATGATAGCATAGACGCGCTAGAAAGTCGCAATCGATTCCAGTACGTCGGAAGAACTGGGTCGCAATCGTTCTGGGGGGAACATGAAAAAGTCAACGCTGGCGGGGCTCTCCGCCTGCCTTTTTGCAACCGCGTGCGGCGGCGGCGGAAGTTCCGGGAGCGGGAGTTCCGGCGGCGGCACCGTGATCGTCACGCCCACTCCGACGCCTACTCCGACGCCTACTCCGACGCCAACGCCAACGCCAACGCCGACGCCAACGCCAACGCCGCCTCCTTCCATCGGAAGTCCGATTCCCAGAGATGGCAATTGGTCCACCCTTCAGGGCGATCCTGGGCATACGGGTTATGTGCCGGTAAGCTTCTCAAGTTCCGCCTTCACCCATGCTTGGGCAATCACCACGCCTAATGCGCCGAGTGAGGTTGCGGCACGACCGGGAAGTGTATTTTACAACGTTACGCAAGCGGACGGGCGCGTCGTCACACGCGCCATTTCTACGTCGAACGGCTCACCCCTATGGGGGTATGATTTGGGGCAAGGCAATTTCCCTCCGGGGAACATTCCCGCAGACGCGCGTCCATTCGGCCCGGCCTATGCGAATGGCAGGGTCGCATCTATGAGCTATAATTCGACTTCAACCGCTGCCTCACTGCAGGTTATGAACGCTACCACCGGAGGCTATATCAGCTCGCCGACCTACTCTGCCCAAGGTAGTTCAGGCAGCGTTCCCACGCCTGTGGGCGACGAATTGTTCTTCGCAGCCGGCTACTATGGCAACGCAGTATATGCCGCAAACAGCGCTACGGGCGACAGCTTGTGGCGTACCGTCGATGCGGGCCAGTATGGTGGCTATGTCATGGAAGGTGAAAGCGTCGCCGTCGACCAAAGCTATGTCTATTTCTTCAAAGCTGGCTCCTTGAACGTGCTAGCGCGACGAGACGGCGCATTGGTTCAATCGATACAAAACCCTTTCTTCTCAAAGAATGGATTGAGTTACTACGGCGCATATATCGGGGCGCCAGTGCTCGATGGTAACGGGCGCATATTCACCTTCTCAGATAATTATTCAGGCGAAGAAGCGCTGCCGATTGCGGCATTTTCAATAAAGAGCGACAAGCCCTTGTGGCGCACCAGCCACGCCTATACCGGACAACCTGCAGTCCGAGGTAACCGGCTTTACGCCGTTCGTTCATCCAGCACGACCGTTGACATCATCGATGTCTCGACAGGTTTGGTCACTGGATCGATGGACGTCGGTGGTGCCAGCAACATCACCAGCAATGTAGTCGTGACCGATAGTCATTTGTTCGTTGCAAGCGCTACGACGACATTTGCAGTCGACTTAACGAAGAGCAACTTTCCAGTCGTTTGGAGCACTTCATTCGGCGGTCGTTTGGCTGTTACGCCAGACAACTATCTAGTAATCTCGACGTTGAACGGGTTGCGTGCCGTCAGGCTAAAATGACGTCTTGCTCATTTGGAAGTATAAACGGGTTTCGCTTTTGTCCTAATTACCTGAGCGAGCATCAACGCATTCGACGGTGCCGCGGGCTGGGCTCAGGGTTGCCATGGCGGATTCGTGTGGAACGTCCGATTTCGGCCGGCGGCGATGCCAAAGCCGCCGTTCCCGATATCGCCCAACTTCCGACATTCGCGGTGGAGGAGAGAAGCTCCGCTTCGCGCTGCCGGTCGCCGCAGAAAGCATGGGGCCAAGAGCCGAAAGCGCCGAGCAGTACCTAGGAGCGTGCTGGGTAGTTGGCACGTACCGCCGAACAGCCACCGGGGGGTGCGGACGCGGGGCGGCGCTGGCCGGGCCCGAACAACGCACGGGCTGCGGCCCTCGGTGCTCCAGCGCCGGGCGTTCCTTTGGCTTTCCGGGTCGGGGCGTATTCGGAAGACGGGAGCGCCGAGACCGGCGCCCCTCGCGCCGCGGAGCGCTCAGGCGCGTGCGGATGCGTCCGACGGCGCCATGCGGGTGCAGTTTCGACCGCTCGTCTTTGCCTCGTACAGGTGCTTGTCCGCGCGGGAGAGCCAGGCCTTGGGCTCTTCCATCTCGCCACATTCCGCAACGCCAACGCTGGCGGTCACCGAGATGCGGTGCCCTCCCGGCATCTCGAAACGGTGGTTCTGGATGGCTTCGCGCAGCCGTTCCGCCGCCACGAACGCCTCTGCCGCGCCGGTCTCGGGCAGGAGCACGCCAAACTCCTCTCCGCCCAGACGCCCGTAGACGTCGGCCGGGCGAAGCACCTTCGAGATCAGCTGGCCCATCTGCCGCAGAACGTCATCGCCCGCTGGGTGTCCGAAGCTGTCGTTGATCGTCTTGAAGTGATCGATGTCCAGGATCGCGAGCGAGCTCGGCCGGTGATAGCGCCTGTGCCGGGCGATCTCGCGGCCGAGTTGTTCTTCGAACCCCCGGCGGCTCAACGCGCCGGTCAGGAAGTCCGTGCTCGCGATCAGGCGCAATTCCATCTCGTCGCTGACGATGTTGGCGAAGTTGCTCAGGATCGCGATGTCGGCAGGGCTGAATTGGCGCGGCTTCGTGTCCATCGCGCAGAGCGAGCCCACATTATAGCCCTCCGGCGTCCGGAGCGGGACACCCGCGTAGCTGCGGATGCGCGGACCGCCTTGCACCAGCGGGTTTCCGGCGAAGCGCGCGTCGAGATGCGTGTCCTCGATGATGAGAGGCTCGGCCTGCTGGATCGTGTACGTGCAGATCGAAATCGACCGGGCGGTTTCCTGAACCTCCAGGCCGCGCTGCGCCTTGAACCACTGGCGATCCCGGTCGACGAGGGAGACGGTGGCGATCGGGACGGCAAGAACCGTCCGCACCAGGGTGACGATCTTCTCGAACGGCTGCTCGGGCGGCGTCTCGAGGATCTGCAACCGTCCGAGTGCGGCGAGCCGGCCTTCGTCGTCTGCCAGCTTCGGCTCAGTCACCGGACCGCTCCCGGACCAGGGCGCGAATCGCCGCCGTGAGCTCGCTACGGTAGCTGTCGAGAAGCTGCGCGACGCTCGCCTCGATGATCTCTTCCCCGACGCCGGCGGCGCGCAGGCTCTCCACCAGCGCCAGAAGGTGGGCCTGGTGCCGTGCCACGCTCTCTTGGAGCTCCGGCGGAACGGGGCCGGTGATCAACGGCTCCGACGCGCCGGCGGACGAAGATGGGGAGCTTGGATCGGGTACGCTGGCCATTCCGCCATTATAGGGGAGGAAAGCGCGACGCCTAGTACCGTGCGGCGCTTGCTCCACCGAGGCCGTGCATGCCCGACGGCAGTCCGAACCTAGCGGCGGAGACGCTCTCCGCCAGGATGCTGAAGACGCGGCAGAAACCGGATAGCGGTAGACTGGCGGACCCGCGGTGCCGTCCTCTAGGCTCACTTCTGCCTCTTCGACGCGGCGACGATGGCCTTGTAGAGGGCCGGCGCGGGCTTCGAGGTGATGATTGCCGCAAGGCACTTTGGCACTGCGGCGCCACCGGTCGTGGAGGCTAAGGCGAACAGACGAAACTCGTTCGGGCCATACGGGAGCCAGCGAAAAAACCCGTCCTCTTTACTCGCCCGGTTGATCGATTCAGGCTCCAAAGGGACGATCCCGGCCCGCCCTTTCAGCGGTAGCACGATGTCCACCTCCTGCCGTCGAATGTCTGGCCCGCTTTCGCTTTCGCGTACGAAACCGAATCCAACCTGCACGCTGCCGTCGAGGATCGTCTCGGCCGCCTCCTCATTCGACATCGCGGCGATGGCTGTCCTGTCGCAGGAAGTCGCGGCTGCAGGGCAGGACTGCGCGATCATGAGGGCGCTGAGTAAGGTCGCCGCGGTACGAGGATGTGTGACGACGGAGCGGAGGGCATTCTTCATTCGGGCAGGATAGCACCGATTCCATCTCTCTCCAGCGCGGTGGGGTTAGGGAGAGGCGCTCTGCCCTGCGGCTCCGCGCTCGATCTAGATTCATGACCTAGGGTTTCTAACCAGTCCCGCTCCGCCGTCGCCGGCGGCAAGGCTCCTGGGCGCTGCCATCTTTATGCTGGGCTCTGGATCCCCGCCTGCGCGGGGATACTGCGAAACAGGGGCGCTGTCCCTTGTCCACACCCGTATTCCTGCGGAGGCAGGAATCCAGGGCCAAGCAGACCAACGACTGGCGGTGCTTGGGCCCTGTGCTCCTGCCTTCGCAGGAGCACGGTCAGGGGTTTCGTAGAGGCCTCGCCTGCGCGGGGATGCGGTTGGCTACGGAGGCCGTCAGGCGCCGGCGTTGGTGAGGCGCTCGAGCTGGTCCTTGCTGAGGTCCAGGTCCCAGGAGCCGGTCAGTTCCTCGACCTGCTCGACGCTGGTCGCGCTGGCGATGGGGGCGGTGACGCCGGGCTGGGCGGCGAGCCAGGCGAGCGCGATCTGGGCGAGGGTGGCGCCGGTCTCCGCGGCGACCGCGTCCATCGCCGCCAGCACCGCGGTGCCCTTGCCCTCCAGCAGTTCGGCCATGCCGCCGCCGCGCACGCTCTTCGACAGGTCGTCGCGGCTGCGATACTTGCCGGTAAGGAAGCCCGAGGCGAGGCCGTAGTAGGGCGTCACCGCGATGTTGTGCTCGATGCAGAGGTTCTGAAGCTCGCCCTCGAAGCGGTGGCGGCTGACGAGGTTGTATTCGGGCTGGAACACGTGGATCAGCGGCAGCGCCTCGCGCACGGCGATGTCGATCGCCGACTTCAGCCGCATCGCGTGGAAGTTGGACGCGCCGAGGACGCGCACCTTGCCGGCCTCGACCAGCCGGGCAAAGGCGGCGAGATAGTCCTCCTGGGGAACCGCCTCGTCGTCCTGGTGGGCGAAATAGACGTCGATGCGATCGGTGCCGAGCCGCTGGAGCGAGGCTTCGACCGCGGCCGCGATCCGCGCCGGGGCGAGCTTTTCCCCGCCTTCGCCCGGCAACATCCCGACCTTGGTCGCGAGCAGCACCTGGTCGCGCTTGCCGGTGGCGCGCAGCCACTCGCCGATCACCGTCTCGGACTCGCCGCCCTGGTGGCCGTCCACCCAGGCGGAATAGACGTCGGCGGTGTCGATCATCCGGCCGCCGCGCTCCACAAAGGCGTCGAGGACGCGGAAGCTCGTGTCCTTGTCGGCGGTCCAGCCGAAGACGTTGCCGCCCAGCACCAGCGGCGGGGTTTCGAGGTCGGTGGCGCCGAGGGGGCGAGGGGTCATGGCCTGTCCATCTGATTGTCGGCGGCGAGCGCCGCGGCGCTCACGCTGTTGGGGCCGAGCATCTCGGCCGCGTCGTTGAGGGCGCGCGCCTCGTCCGGGCGGATCGCGCCGGGTGCCGCGTCCTCCGGCCCGCCGCAGCCGGCGAGCGCCAGCGGGGCGAGCAGGAGGACGAGGAACCGCATCCCGTCAGTGCTGGAGGTCGTTGCCGGCGTGCTCCAGATGCTCGCCGGTCTCGCGCGTGCCGCGGTCGATCGCACGACCCGCATCGTCGGCAGCGTTGCCGATCGCGGCGCCGGCGCGGTCGATGCCGTTCTCCGCCGCGTCGAAGGCGCGGTCGCTGGCGGCCGCCACGTCGTCGACGGCTTCGCCCATCGTGGCGTTGGCGTCTGCCGCGATGGAATCGGCTGCCTGGCTGGTCTCGTTCTGCGCCTTGTCGCTGCAGGCGGAGAGTGCGAACGCGGCGGCGGCGATCGGAAGCAGAATGGCCTTCTTCATCGGGGGTTCCTCTTTCCTTGACCCTGAAATCATCCGCGGCGCGAACGCACCGGGGGCAGGGTTGTTTCCCTGCCGCAACGGGCACGCGCAAGCCGTGGCGCGGCGTTGACCCCATATAAAGAAATCTTTATATCACCGGGCATGGCTCCCGCCCTCGACATCTTTCGCGCGCTTGCGGACGCGACCCGGCTGCGCATCGTGGCGCTGCTGCGCTCGATGGAGCTGTCGGTGGGCGAGCTGGCGCAGGTGCTGGGGCAGAGCCAGCCGCGCGTGTCGCGGCACGTGAAGATCCTGGTCGATGCAGGTCTCGCCGAGCGGCGCAAGGAAGGCAGCTGGGTGTTCGTGGCGCTGGGCGAGGAGGCGCGGATCGCGCCGGTGCTCGCCGCGATCGACGCCTGGACGGGCGAGGGTGATCCCTGGACGCTGGCCGACACGGCGCGGCTCGCGGCGGTGCGTGCGGATCGGGCGCAGGCGGCGGCCGCCTGGTTCGAGGCGCATGCCGGCGAATGGGACGCGATCCGATCGCTGCACGTGGCCGAGAGCGAGGTCGAGGCAGCGTGCGCGCGGGCGCTGGGCGCGCAGCCGATCGGCACGCTGGTGGATATCGGTACGGGTACCGGCCGGATGCTGGAGCTGTTCGCGCCCCAGGCGGCGCATGCGCTGGGTGTCGACCGCAGTTCGGAAATGCTGCGGCTGGCGCGTGCCAAGCTTTCCGAGCGCGGGCTCGACAAGGCGGAGCTGCGCCAGGCCGATTTCTACCGGCTGCCGCTGTCGGACCAGGATGCGGACGCCGCGATCCTGCACCATGTGCTGCATTTCGCGCAGCACCCCGGCGCGGTGATCGCCGAAGCCGCGCGCGTGCTGGCGAGCGGGGGGCGGCTGCTGATCGTCGATTTCGCGCCGCACGAGCGCGAGGACCTGCGCACGCGCGATGCGCATGCGCGACTTGGATTTTCGGACGAGCAGATGCTCGGCTGGTTCGCCGCGGCCGGGCTCGCGCCCGTGCAGACGGAGACGCTGGAAGGCGGCGAATTGACGGTGAAGCTGTGGCTGGCGCGCAAGGTTGGCGCCACCCGGGTGGAGAAGCAGGCGGCATGACGATTTCGGTGAACCAGCTCGAGGAGGCGCGCCGCGCGCTCGATGCGCCGCTGTTCGCGGACATGGCGGGCGATGCTGCGGTGTCGTTCGAATTCTTCCCGCCCAAGTCGGCGAAGATGGAAGAGACGCTGTGGGACGCGGTGCGCACGCTGGAGCCGCTCAGCCCGCGCTTCGTCTCCGTCACCTATGGCGCGGGCGGATCGACGCGCGAGCGCACCCATGCGACCGTCGCGCGAATCCAGCGCGAGACCAGCCTGGCGGCTGCTGCGCACCTGACCTGCGTCGAGGCGAGCCGCGACGAGATCGACCAGGTGGCCGAGGAATATTGGGCCGCGGGCGTGCGCCACATCGTGGCACTTCGCGGCGATCCGCCGGTGGCGGGCCAGAAGTTCCAGGCGCATGCGCAAGGCTATGCCAATGCGGCCGAGCTGGTCGCGGGCCTCAAGAAGCTGCACCCGTTCGAGATCTCGGTCGCCGCCTATCCCGAGTGCCATCCGGATTCGGGCACGAAGGTGGAGGACCTGGACAATCTGAAGCGCAAGCTGGATGCGGGCGCGACGCGGGCGATCACCCAGTTCTTCTTCACGCCCGAGGCGTTCTTCCGCTTCCGCGACGCGGCGACGGCGGCGGGCATCTCGGCCGAGATCGTGCCGGGAATCCTGCCGGTTTCCAACGTTGCCCAGACGCGCAAGTTCGCGGGTATGTGCGGGGCGGCGATCCCGGACTGGATGGACCGGCTGTTCGAGGGGCTGGACGACCATCCCGCCTCGCGCCAGCTGGTGGCGGCGACGATCGCGGCGGAGATGTGCCGCCGGCTCTATGCCGGCGACGTGCGCCACTTCCACTTCTACACGCTCAACCGCGCCGAGCTGAGCTATGCGATCTGCCACCTGCTCGGGCTGCGGCCGAACAAGGCGGCGGGCGCGGTGGCGGCGTAAGGCGCTTCGCCGCTTCGCACGGCATGCCGAACGTGTTTCGGCATCATCGTGCAGCGGGCGGCGGCGACACGTGCGGATTGATGGGCCCCGAACCAAGTTCCGGGCGACGAGAGAAGGTTGAAGGCATGACTCCCCGCGAAACCCTGCTGGCCGAGGCCGCCAAGCGCGTGCTGATCACCGACGGCGCGTTCGGGACCGAGATCCAGAACTGGAAGCTGTCGGAAGCCGATTATGCCGGCACCCTCGGCCTCAGCCATGACCAGAAGGGCAACAACGACATCCTGGCGCTGACCAAGCCCGAGGTGCCGGAGTCGATCCACCGCGCCTATTTCGAGGCCGGGGCGGACATCGCCGAGACCAATACCTTCTCCGCCAACCGCATCAGCCAGGCCGATTACGGTGCCGAGCATCTGGTGCGCGAGATCAATGTCGAGAGCGCGAAGCTCGCCCGGCGCATCGCCGACGAGTTCCAGGCCAGGGATGGCCGCCCCCGCTTCGTCGCCGGCGCGATCGGGCCGACCAACAAGACGCTGTCGCTGAGCCCCGACGTCAACGACCCCGGCTTCCGCGAGATCGACTTCGATTACCTGAAGGACGTGTACCGCGAGCAGATCGACGCGCTGGTCGAGGGCGGCGCGGACTTCGTGCTGATCGAGACGGTGTTCGATACGCTGAACGCCAAGGCCGGGATCATGGCCGCGATCGAGGCGGGCAACGCGCTTGGCCGCGACCTGCCGATCATGCTGTCGATGACACTCACGGACCTTTCGGGACGCAACCTGTCGGGGCATACGGTCGAGGCGTTCTGGCATGCGGTGCGCCATGCACGGCCGCTGACCATCGGGCTCAACTGCTCGTTTGGGGCGGAGCAGCTGCGGCCGCATGTGAAGACGCTTTCGGGCATCTGCGACACGCTGATCATGGTCTATCCCAACGCCGGGCTGCCGAACGAGCTCGGCGCCTATGACGAGGCGCCGGAGACGACCGCGGGGCTGGTGCGCGACTGGGCGGAGAACCGCCAGGTCAACGTGCTGGGCGGTTGCTGCGGATCGACCCCGGCGCATATCCAGGCGATTGCCGAGGCGGTGCGCGAACTGCCGCCGCGCAAGATCCCGACGCCGGAAGTGCGGACGCGGCTTGCCGGGCTCGAGCCGTTCACCATGGCGGCTTAACGCAATCCTCCCCGGAACGGGGAGGGGGACCGCGCCCGAGGGGCGTGGTGGAGGGGGCTCTCCGCAAGCGAGTTCCCTGCGGTAACCCCCCTCCACCATGCTTCGCATGGTCCCCCTCCCCGTGCCGGGGAGGATCAAGAAGAAGACAGATGAACGCCACCGTCTCCTCCACCAGCTTCGTCAACATCGGCGAGCGTACCAACGTCACCGGCTCGGCGCGCTTCAAGAAGCTGATCATGAACGGCGACTATGCCGCCGCGATCGAGGTCGCGCTCCAGCAGGTGGAGGCGGGCGCGCAGGTGCTGGACGTCAACATGGACGAGGGGCTGCTCGACGCGCACCACGCCATGACGACCTTCCTGAAGCTGATCCAGGCCGAGCCAGACATTGCCCGCATCCCGGTGATGGTCGACAGCTCGAAGTGGGACGTGATCGAGGCGGGGCTGAAGTGCGTGTCCGGCAAGCCGATCGTCAACTCGATCAGCATGAAGGAAGGCGAGGAGATCTTCCTCGAACACGCCCGCAAGTGCATGGCCTACGGCGCCGCCGTGGTGGTGATGGCGTTCGACGAGGTCGGCCAGGCCGACACCAAGGACCGCAAGGTCGAGATCTGCGAGCGCGCCTACAAGCTGCTCGTCGGCATCGGCTTTCCCCCTGAGGACATCATCTTCGACCCCAATGTGTTCGCGGTGGCGACGGGGATCGAGGAGCACAACAACTACGGCGTCGACTTCATCGAGGCGTGCCGCGAGATCAAGGCGCGCTGCCCACACGTCCATATCTCGGGCGGCCTGTCGAACCTGAGCTTCTCGTTCCGCGGCAACGAGCCGGTGCGCAAGGCAATGCACTCGGTGTTCCTCTACCACGCGATCCCCGCGGGCATGGACATGGCGATCGTCAACGCCGGCCAGCTCGAGGTCTATGACCAGATCGAGCCGGAGCTGCGCACGGCCTGCGAGGACGTGATCCTCAACCGCGATTCGGATGCGGGCGAGCGGCTGGTGGCGCTTGCCGAGCGCTTCCGCGGCACCGACGCGGTGGCGGAGAAGCAGGCGGCGGAGTGGCGCAGCTGGGGGGTCGCCAAGCGGCTGGAACATGCCTTGGTCAAGGGCATCGACGCGCATGTCGTCGACGATACCGAAGAGGCGCGCCAGCTGTTCGCGCGGCCGATCGAGGTGATCGAAGGCCCGTTGATGGACGGCATGAACGTGGTCGGCGACCTGTTCGGATCGGGCAA
Organism: Sphingomonas sp. MJ1 (PH-R8); assembly: GCF_048058635.1. Classification (NCBI taxonomy): domain Bacteria; kingdom Pseudomonadati; phylum Pseudomonadota; class Alphaproteobacteria; order Sphingomonadales; family Sphingomonadaceae; genus Sphingomonas; species Sphingomonas sp. MJ1 (PH-R8). The sequence continues at coordinate 47,988 of NZ_JBBEFX010000016.1, read as the reverse complement.
GATGTTCCTGCCGCAGGTGGTGAAGTCCGCGCGCGTGATGAAGAAGGCGGTGGCCCACCTGCTGCCGTTCATCGAGGCCGCCAAGGAGCCCGGCTCCAAGGGTAAGGGCAAGGTCGTGATGGCGACCGTGAAGGGCGACGTCCACGACATCGGCAAGAACATCGTCGGCGTCGTGCTCCAGTGCAACGGCTTCGAGGTGGTCGACCTGGGCGTAATGGTGCCGTGGTCGAAGATCCTGGAGGCGGCGAACGAGAACGACGCCGACATGATCGGCCTGTCGGGCCTCATCACGCCGTCGCTCGACGAGATGGTGACCGTCGCCGAGGAGATGAAGCGCGCCAAGATGGTGATGCCGCTGCTGATCGGTGGCGCGACCACGTCGAAGGTGCACACGGCGCTACGCATCGCGCCCGCCTATGATGGGCCGGTGGTGCACGTGCTCGACGCCAGCCGTGCGGTGGGCGTGGCGACGACGCTGGTGAGCGACACCCAGCGCGACGACTATGTGACCAAGGTCGCCGAGGATTATGCCGCCGTCCGTGCCGCGCGCGAGGGCAAGGGGCAGAGCGCGCTGCTGCCGATCGCCGACGCCCGCGCCGCCGGCTTCGTCGCCGACTTCACGCAGAAGCCGGCGGCTCCTGCGCAGCCCGGCATTCACCAGTTCGACGACTGGGACCTGACCGATCTGCGCGGCTACATCGACTGGACGCCGTTCTTCCGCGCCTGGGAACTGGCCGGCAACTTCCCGGCGATCCTCGACGACGAGATCGTGGGGGAGAGCGCGCGCGGGCTGTACGAAGACGCGCAGAAGATGCTCGACACCATCATCGCCGAGAAGTGGCTGACGGCGCGCGGCGTGGCAGGGCTGTGGCCGTGCCACCGCGACGGCGATGACATCGTGGTGCGCACCCGTCATAGCGATGACCAGGTGAGCCCGGACGGCGCGCACTTCCCGGCCGCCCTGCACACGCCGGACCTCGACCCGAGCAACGAGACGAGCGTGCGCCTGCCGATGCTGCGCCAGCAGATCGCCAAGCGCGAGGGGCGGGCGAACATGTGCCTCGCCGACTTCATCGATCCGGCCGGCGACTGGTTCGGCGGCTTCGCGGTCGGCATCCACGGCATCGACCCGCACATCGCCCGCTTCAAGGCGGCGCATGACGATTACAACGACATCCTGCTGAAGGCGCTGGCGGATCGCCTGGCCGAGGCGTTCGCGGAGCGGCTGCACCAGCATGTCCGCACGACCCTGTGGGGCTATGCGCCCGACGAGCAGCTGACCAACGAGGCGCTGGTGCGCGAGCAGTATCGCGGCATCCGCCCGGCGCCGGGCTATCCGGCCTGCCCGGAGCATAGCCTGAAGCCGATGCTGTTCGACATGCTGGGCGCGGGCGAGCGCGCCGGGCTGGTGCTGACCGAGAGTTTCGCGATGTTGCCGACGGCGGCGGTGTCGGGCTTCTACTTCGGCCACCCGGACAGCCAGTATTTCGGCGTGGCGCGGATCGGGCGGGACCAGCTGGAGGACTATGCCCGGCGCCGCGGGGTGAGCGTGGAGCAGGCGGAACGCTGGCTGCGGCCGAATTTGGACTGAGGCGGTCCGCCTGCACAGCCGCAGGCGTGCGCGTCCGTGGCTTTGGACTCTCGCGTGCGCGTGATTTGCGCGAAACAGCGGCCGCCGTTCTTTGGTCACACCCGTATTCCTGCGCAGGCAGGAATCCAGGGCCAGGCAGACCAACGACTTACGGTGCTTGGAACCCTGGGCTCCTGCCTTCGCAGGAGCACGGTCCGCGGTTTCGCAGAGGTCTCGCCTCCGCGGGAGTACGGCCTAGGCCGGCTGCAACACCGCCGCGCGCTTGCGCTCCAGCGCAACCGAGACCGCCCAGATCGGCAGGCCGGCGAGCGCCAGCACGGCGCCGATCGCGCCGGTCGATTCCCAGCCCCAGCCGGCGGCGATCGCCATGCCGCCCACCCATGGTCCGATCGCGTTGGCGAGGTTGAGCGCGGAGTGGTTGAGGGCTGCGGCCAGGCTCTGCGCTTCGCCCGCCACGTCCATCAGCCGGGTCTGGAGCACGGTCCCGAGCGCACCGCCGAGGCCGATCAGGAACACGCAGGGGACGATCGTCCACAGCGACGCAGCGGCAAAGGTGTAGAGCGCCAGCATCGCGGCGCTCTACAGCAGCGTGAAGGCCACCGTCGGCATCAGCGCGCGATCGGCGAAGCGCGGCACGATCAAATTGCCCGCGGTCATGCCGGTGCCGAACACCGCCAGTACAACCGGCACGGTCGCCGCGGAGACGCGCGTCACCTCCAGCAGCGTGGAGGCGACATAGGTGTAGACGCAGAACATGCCGCCGAACCCGACCGCGCCGATGCCGAGCGTCAGCCACACTTGCGGGCGGGCAAGCGCACGCAGTTCGGCAAGCGGGCTCGCGGTGCGGTCCGCCTTGTCACGCGGCGCAAGCGCCACCAGCAGCGCCACGGTGCCGAGCGCCAGCACCGCGACCACGCCGAAGCCCCAGCGCCAGCCGACCGTCTGCCCGAGCGCATTGGCCGCCGGCACGCCCAGGATGGTGGCGACCGTCAGCCCCAGCATTACGCGGCCGACCGCCTGGGTGCGCTTCTCCACCGGTACCAGCGAGGCTGCGACCAGCGAGGCGGCGCCGAAATAGGCGCCGTGCGGCAGGCCGCTCAGGAAGCGGAAGACGAGCATCCAGCCATAGGTGGGCGCCAGTGCGCTCAGCCCGTTGAACAGCGCGAACGAGCCCATGAGCGCGATCAGCAGCGCGAAGCGCGACAGCCGCGCGCCGAGCACGGCGACGAGCGGCGCGCCGACCACCACGCCCAGCGCATAGGCGCTGATGACATGCCCGGCGACCGGCTCGGTGATGCCGAGGCCGGGGGCGAACAGCGGCACCAGGCTCATGGCCGCGAATTCGGTCGTGCCGATCGCAAAGCCGCCGGTGGCGAGGGCGAGATGCACCAGCGCGACACCGCGCGTGGAAGCAGGAGGAGAGGAAGCCATTGTCGGGCAGATGGGTGATGCTGCACTGCAGCGCAAGCGCAGCCGCCGCAACGCTGCTTTGCGTAAATGCAAGCAAGCGGGGCGGGCTGCCCTCGACGCCCGCCGGCCCAGGCGCTAGGCCGCGTCGCGTGACCGATGCCCCTCTTCGCCTGCGGCTCGATGGCGCCGCGCTCGTCCACAATTGGCAGGCGCTTGCCGAGCGCAGCGGCCCGGCGGCCTGCGGCGCCGCGGTCAAGGCGGACGGCTATGGCCTGGGCGCGCGCGAGGTGGTGCGCCGGCTGAGCGAAGCCGGGTGCCGCGACTTCTTTGTCGCCACCTGGGCAGAGGCGGAGGCGATCGCCGACCTCGCTCCCGCGGTGTCGGTGCTGCACGGCCTGCGCGAGGAGGATCTCGCCGGGGCACGCCGCTGGCCGCATGTGCGCCCGGTGCTCAACACGGAGCGCCAGATCGCGCGCTGGCGCGACAGCGGTGGCGGTGCGTGCGACGTGATGGTCGACACCGGCATGAACCGGCTGGGCGTGCGCTGGGACGCGCCGGACGCGGTGTTCGAGGGCCTGGAGATCGAGACGCTCGTCAGCCACCTCGCCTGCGCGGACGAAGACCACCCGATGAATGCGGAGCAGCGCGCGCGCTTCGCCGCGATCGCGGCGCGGGTGTCGGCCAGGCGCTATAGCCTTGCCAACAGCGCGGGCATTTTCCTGGGCAGCGACTACCGCTTCGACCTGACCCGGCCGGGCCTGGCGCTCTATGGCGGCATACCGTGCCCGGCGGCCGAGGGCGTGATCCGGCAGGTGGTGTATCCGGAGGCGCAGGTGCTCCAGCGCCGCCGCATGGGGGCCGGCGAGGCGGCGGGCTACAACGCGACCTATGTGGCGCCGGCCGACCAGGAACTGGCGGTGCTCAACATCGGCTATGCCGACGGATACGGCCGCGGGTTCTCGGACGCGGGGACGGTGTTCGCCGGCGACATCGCCTGCCCGGTGCGCGGGCGGGTGTCGATGGACCTGCTGATCGTCGATGTGTCGGCCGCCGACGTCGCGGAGGGCGACTGGCTGACGATCGACTATGCGCTGGAGCGCGCCGCGGCGGCATCCGGCCGGTCGCAATATGAACTGCTGACCGGGATGGGGAAGCGGTACGCGCGCGAGTGGCTATAGCGGGACTTCGGGGCCGCGCCACGGATCGAAGGAACGCGCCCTGATCCAGCGGGTCGCCAGCCATTTGGCTCCCGCTCGGACCGGCAGGCCAGCGTGTTTGGTACGGACGTCGGGTCGTCCGTCCTCGGTAACGTTGTCGAAGACCAGCGCATCGCCTCCACGGGGCGCCACGGTCAGGCCGATCGAGGGAAACTGGGTCTCCCCTCCTGCGAAACCGCCGTTGAGATAGACCAGCACCGTTTTTACACGCTGGTTACGCGTGTGCGGTAGCGTGTCGAGATGCAGGCGATACTGCTGGCCCGGCCGATATCGAAGGATCGTTAGCGCCTCGCCCTGTGCGACGTCGGTCTGACTGATGGCCGCGATCCGCAGATTGATGGCTCGGATGACCGGATCCTCCCGCGTCGGCCCGATCAGGGCGCCATCGGACGTCCGGATCGGGTGCGGCATCTGGCGGCCGCTCGCAGGGTCAACGACGAGCGAGGGTTCCAGAAGCGGCGCGCTTGTCGCCGCGATGTGCGCGCATTCGGCCTCCGTAAGGAAGTCCCGAAAGAGGGTCACCCTGGGGCTGGCGGAAAGCACTTCTGCTTTCGGAAGCGCTTTCGGCACACCGAACGCGTCCAGGCGCATTGCGGTCAGAAGCTGCGCCTGGTGCGCGGCCGCTGCGTCGATACTGGAGAGCTTCTGCAGGAGCATGCATCCGGTGCTCCAATCGGCCTGCGCGCCGCTCCCGGTGACGGTGAGCGCGATCTCCATGTGCGCGGCCTCGACATGCCCCGCTTCGCGCGCCTTGCGGAGAAGCTGGTGCGCCCTGGGAAGATCGCGGGGAAGGATCTCCCCGATCAGGTGCCACAGCGCGAGCCGAAACAGCGCCTCCTTGTCACCGCTGGCGGCGGCACGTTCCGTCGCGGCGATCGCCTCTACCGTGCGGCCCTTCTCGAGCAACATGTCGACGTGCGCAGGATGCGGTTCGCCCTTCGTCATCATCCATGAATAGCAAAGGAGCCGGTAGTTTCCTACCGGCTCCCCCGCATTCAACAATGTGACAAGATCAGAACCTTGCCGACACGCCCGCGTAGAAATAGCGGCCGCGGTTGTTGTAGATGCCGCTGCCTTCGGCAGTGCCGGTCGCATAGAGCGGCGGCAGGCGATCGGTGAAGTTGTCGACGCCGAAGTAGAACATGGATTCCTCGGTTACGTTGAGGCCGAGGCGAACGTCCATGTAAACCACGTCCGGATAGTTGACTACGGTCGCATAGTCCTCGTTCTGCGGGGGTCGACCCTGCAGCGAGTTCGTGTCCTCGTACGCGCCGAACGTCATCTTGCCCAGATAGCGTGCCTGATAGTTCACGAAGAACTTATCAAAGGTGAAATCCAGGTCGAAGTTGAACGCATCCTTCGGATAGCCCAACTCGCTCAGCAGGCGGTTCGCGCGACCCGGATCGGTGGGATCCAGGAACTCGCTGTTCTCAAGCTGGTGCGTCCAGACGAACTTCGCCCCGACCGAGTTGTTCTCGCCGAACCGGGTGCGATACGCGATCTCGGTATCGATGCCGCGGACCTGCAGAGCCGCATAGTTCAGCAGGGTCGCCTGGAGCGTGCCTTCCAGGATCTGGAACGGGATTTCCCCGTTCGGACCGCCGTCAGGACCCGCGCGCTGGATCAGGCCGCAGAACTGGTTGTCCAGATCCGATGCGTCGTAGCAGGCATTCGCGATCTGCTGCGCCGACGGCGACGTGATCACGTCGTTGACCTTGATGTTGTAGTAGTCGACCGACAGCGAAAGGCCTCGCGCGAAGGTCGGCTGGACCACGACACCATAGGTGTAGCTGTCGGAGGTCTCTTCCTTAAGGTTGGGGTTGCCGCCGCTCAGGAAGTCCAGCGAGGACTGGTAGACATAGTCATAGTTGGCGGGACGTCCTGCTGCGGCGCAGTTCGCTGCACGGTTCTCGGAACCGGTCGCGATGTTGCGGGCGGAGCAGGGATCGACGAAGCCCGGGGCGAAATTCTGGCCGATGGACGAGTAGAGTTCCGTCAGGTTCGGAGCACGCACCGAGCGCGAGTAGTTTGCGCGGAAACGCACATCGTCAACGGGCGACCATTCGCCGCCGACGCTGTACGCGAACACCGTTCCGGCCGATCCGCGGCTGTAATCGCTGACGCGGCCCGATGCGGAGATCGTCAGGTCGCGAACCAGCGGCAGGTCCCGCAGAAGCGGCAGGCGAAGCTCGCCATAGGCTTCCTTCACCTCATAGTCGGGGAAGTCATAGGGCGTGAGCGCGTTGTAGAAGGTGTAGCCCGCCTGGACGAGAGGATCCGCACGGAAGCTCGCGGTTTCGCGGCGGTATTCGGCACCGACGGCGAAGCCGACCGGGCCACCTGGCAGTTCGAACCACTGGCTGGAGTCACCCGAAAGGAACGCAGAACCGACGAACTGCGTGATCTTACCCACCGAGGTGGTGTCGCTCACCATGTAGTCGCGCGCCGCCTGGGAGATGTTGCCAGCGCCGAACGGGTTAAGCGGCTGGCAAGCCGCGATGTCCGCCGCCAAAACGTCGGGGTTGCCACCGAAGTCGTCGTACGCGCGGGTCGGGTCGAGCTGCGAGCCGCAGACGATGTTCCCGGTTGCCGGATCACGAACCGCATCCGCGGCCAGCAGGAAGCGCTGGGTGTTCAGGTTGCCGAGAACCCGCGTGCGCTCCTTGAACTCGCCGTAGTTGGCCGAGACTTCATAGTTCCAGTCATCGTTGAAGGTGCCGCGGAAACCGCCGACGAAGCGATAGGTCTCGCGCCGCGACTCCTCGGTGCGGTTGCCGAGATCCATCAAGTTGCGACGAACCGCGAAGCGGAACGAGCCGTCGGCGATGGCTGCGCGTTCTGCATCCGTGAGCGGCGCGCGCGTGTACGGGTTGGTACCGCCGAGCAGAAGCTGTTCCGTCACCGTGGCCCGTGCCGAGGCCGACAGATACGGATTGTCGAGGCGTGGGCGCTCGTAGAAGCCGTCGATCGTGTTGCCCTGGTAGAAAGCGGGGCCGCTGGTGCCCGTGCCGACCACGTTGGTGCGGACGTACTTGGCTTCGATAAAGGGGATGAACGCATCCGAAACGTCGAAGTGACCGATTAGGTTGGCTGCATAACGATCGAGCTGCGGCAGCAACTGGACCAGCTTGCCTTCCCGCAGGGTTTCGCCGTTGCCGCCAACGAACGAACCATTCGGTGCCAGGCCCGCGCGTGCGCCCGTCTGAGGAACAAGGCTGCCATCGGGCTGGAAGAAATAGGAGCAGGTATAGCCCACGCCCAACGGATCGGTTCCGCAACGATTGTTGCCACCCGGACCGAACAGGATCAGGCCACCACTCGAGACGGCAGTCGAACGCACGTCGCGATAGAGAATGCGATCGGGAATGCCGTCGCTGCCATTGATCGAACCGGCAGGATCGGTGTCCACGGTCAGGAACGAGTTGACCGTGCGATAGGACTTGCGATCCGAGGCGTAGAAGTCGTTCTGACGCGCATATTCGAGGTTGACGGCGATGTTGCCGCGACCTTCGGCGAAGTTCTTGCCGGCAACCAGGCTGGCCGAATAGGCGCCGGCGTCCCCATGCTCGCTGATGCCGCCCTGGGCGCGGAGGCCGAGGCCCTCATAGTCGTTCTTGAGGACAAAGTTGACGACGCCCGCGATCGCGTCGGAACCGTAGATCGCCGAGTTGCCGCCGGTGACCGTGTCGACGCGATCGATCAGGTCCGACGGAATCGTGTTGACGTCCACCGAGGTGGCGTTGCTGAGAATGTCGCTTCCGACGTGGCGGCGTCCGTTCACCAGGGTCAGCGTGCGCACCGTACCGAGGCCACGCAGGTCGAGGAGGCTCAGGCCGGCCGTGCCCAGGAAGCGGGTCGAGTTCGACTGGCTGAAGGTGCTGTTCAGCGCCGGCAGGTCGTTCAGCGTGTCGCCGATCGAGACCTGGCCCGTCTGACGCAGCTCTTCAGCGGTCACGCTCAGGATCGGGGTAACCGACTGCAGGTTCGGCGAGGCGATGCGCGAGCCGGTGACGATGATCGACTGCGGTTCGGCAGGAGCCTCTTCCTGAGTGCTCTCGCTCGGACCGGCGATGCCAGCCGGGTTCTCCGACGCGTCCTGCGCCCACGCAATCCCCGGCACCGCAACGCTCAGCGACGCAAGCGCGGTTGCGGAGAGTAATCTGCAGATGTTCATTTACATGCCCCATGGTCTCTAGCTGAAGTGCCAGATTGGGGAAAGCAGAGGGAACACCGGCCGCTTTGGCAAGGCTTGCCTGTCTGTACGGGCGATTAACGGCGCGCTGTGTGTCGCACCGGCAACATTCTTGTAACAAAAGATTGTTGCCGGTGAGAATCGTGATATTTACGCCAAGCGACTACGGCCGCTCGACGCACATCGCGATGCCCATGCCGCCGCCGATGCACAGGGTGGCGAGTCCCTTCTTCGCGTCACGATCCTGCATCGCGTAGAGCAACGTGGTGAGCACGCGCGCGCCCGAGGCGCCGATCGGGTGGCCGATCGCGATGGCGCCGCCGTTGACGTTCACCTTGTCCGCGTCCCAGCCCATGTCCTTGCCGACCGCGAGCGCCTGGGCGGCGAAGGCCTCGTTCGCCTCGATCAGGTCGAGATCCTCGACGGTCCAGCCGGCCTTTTCGAGCGCGCGGCGCGATGCGGGGACGGGGCCGATGCCCATGATCGACGGGTCGACGCCGGCCGAGGCCCAGCTGCGAATCGTCGCAAGCGGGGTGATGCCGCGGCGCTTCGCCTCGTCGGCCGACATCACCACCAGCGCCGCGGCGCCGTCGTTGATGCCGCTGGCGTTGCCGGCGGTGACGGTGCCGTCCTTCTTGAACGCCGGGCGCAGGCCGGAGACCGCGTCGAGGGTGGCGCCGGCGCGGATATATTCGTCGTCGACGACGATGGTGTCGCCCTTGCGGCCCTTCACCGTGACGGGGGCGATCTCGTCCTTGAAGCGGCCTTCGCTGCGTGCCTGTTCGGCCAGGTTCTGCGAGCGCACGGCGAACGCGTCCTGGTCCTGGCGGCTGACCTCGTACTGCGCGGCCAGGTTCTCGGCGGTGATACCCATGTGATAGCCGTTGAAGACGTCGGTCAGGCCGTCCTTGATCATGGTGTCGACGAGCGCGACGTCGCCCATCTTGGAGCCGGCACGCAGCGCCTGCGCGTGGGCGGACAGCGACATGCTCTCCTGGCCACCCGCCACCACGATCGAGGCGTCGCCGGTCAGGATCGCCTGATAGGCGAGCGCAACGGTGCGCAGGCCCGAGCCGCAGACCTGGTTCACGCCCCAGGCGGGCACTTCCTTGGGGATGCCAGCCGCCATCGACGCCTGGCGCGCGGGGTTCTGCCCCTGCGCGGCGGTGAGCACCTGGCCCAGGATCACCTCCGACACGTCCTCCGGCGCAACGCCGGCCTGCGCGAGTGCGGCCTCGATCGCCTGGCGGCCGAGTTCGTGGGCGGGGGTGGTGGCGAACGCGCCCAGGAAGCTGCCGACCGGGGTTCGCTTGGCGGCGGCGATCACGATCTCGGTCATGCGGCAGAGTCCTCTCAGGTGCGGCCGCCCTGGTGCGGCGCTTTGCGCCTATCTAGGCGCGGGAACCCGGCTTATCCAGTCGGCGAGTGGTTGCCACAGCAGCGCGGGCGCGCGGCTGCCCACCACCATGCCGACATGGCCGGCGGCGACGGGGTGGCGGTCGGGCAGGCCGGCCGCGCTTGGTGCGGGCACGATGCGGTCACCCTGCGCCACGAAGTCGATCGACGGGCAGGCGAGTGCGGCGGGGGCGACCGGGCGGCCGCCCGGCTGCCAGCGGCCGGTGCCGGGCAGGTCGTCGCCGAAGAAGCCCTCGAACAGCTGGCGCCCGGCCGCGTAGGTGAGCGGTGCCCCCGAATTGGCCCAATCTTCCAGCGCGACAAAGGCCTGCGCTTTCGCGCTGCCGGGATCGAGGGTGCCGAACGCCTCGAACTTGGCGACCGTACGGGCGGGGTCGAGCCGCCAGAAGCCGGATTGCAGCACCTCCATCGGCACCAGCCCAAGCGCCGCGCAGGTCGGCTCGGCCGCCTGCCACAGCGCCGCGATGCGCGCGCGTGCGCCCGTGCCGAAGCCGGCGAAGTGCCAGGGTGCGGCGATCAGCGCGATCCCCGCGACCGGCCGGAGTGCTGCGGCCGCGAGCGCAAGCGTGCCGCCCAGGCAATAGCCGACCAGCACCGGCGGCTCGGGCAGTGCATCGAGCAACGGCAGCAGCAGGCCGGTCACATGCGCGTCGATGTCCTGGTCGCGATCGGACGGCGCGGGCGTGCCCCAATCGACCAGCAGCGGGCGCATGCCCTGGCCCGCCAGCCAGCGCAGCAGCGAATTGTCCGGCGCGAGATCGAGCACGAAGGGCGGGTTGATGAGCGAGGGAACGAACACCACCGGCCGGCCGGCGTCGGCGCCCTGGCCATAATCGTGCAGGGTCGCCCGTCCGCACCGTGCCAGCACCGCAGGCGCTGGGGCGCGCGGGGGGCGCGGCGCCTGCTGGAACGCGCGGAGGCCCGCCAGTGCTGCGGCGCGGCGATCGGGGGCGCCCGCCGTCTCCGACTGCAGCATCTCCAGGAAGAGCGGCAGCGGACGCGGCCCGCGTTGCAGCGCGGCAGAAAAGGGTGATATTGTCGAGTCAGACATTTCAGGGGTTCTGCATGAAAAAGACTGTGTCGGATGGCGGGCCCGTCATCATCAAGAAATACGCCAACCGGCGTCTCTACAATACCGAGACTTCGTCCTACATCACGCTGGACCATCTCGCCGCGATGACTCGCGAGGGTCGCGACTTCAAGGTGGTCGACGCCAAGTCCGACGACGACATCACCCACAATGTGCTGACGCAGATCATCATGGAGGAGGAAAGCCGCGGGCAGACGATGCTGCCGGTGAGCTTCCTGCGCCAGCTGATCGCGCTCTATGGCGATTCGATGCAGGCGATGGTGCCGGGCTATCTGGAAGCGTCGATGGACAGCTTCCGCCGCAACCAGGAGCAGTTCAAGTCGGCGGTGGAGGGCGCGTTCGCCAATTCGCCGTTCGCCAACACGCCCTTCGCCGAGATCGCCAAGCGCAACATGGCGATGTTCGAGGCGGCGACCGCGGCGTTCAAGACCGGGGCCGCCAACGACAGCAGCGTCCCGGCGCCTACCGCGAACGAGGGCGGCGAGGGCGAGATGCAGGCGCTGCGCGCAGAACTCGCCCGCTTGCAGGAAAAGGTCGACAAGCTGGCCAAGTGAGCCGGTTTCCCGGGGCAGGGACGGCGCGTCAGCCGTCCGCCGCCCCCGGACTCCGTCGTGCTCCTGCGAAGGCAGGAGCCCAGGGTCCTAAACACGGCCAGCGGTTGTTCTGCTTGGCGCTGGACCCCCGCCTGCGCGGGGGTACGGCAGTATGTGGCTTGCGCAGCTCTGAGGGTCAGCGCGGCTTGACGAAGCGCAGCGTCATGCGGTCGCTCTCGCCGATCGCGGCATATTTGGCGCGATCGGTGTCGCCCAGCCGATAGCTCGGCGGCAGCGTCCACACGCCCTGCGGCCAATCGGCGGTGTCGCGCGGGTTGGCGTTCACCTCGGACCGGCCGGCCAGCTTGAACCCGGCTTTGCTGGCGAAGCCGATCACCGAGCTTTCCTTCAGGTAGCCGCTCTTCTCCTCGGCGGCGGCGTCGCGCGCCTCGGGCAGGCGGTGCTCGACCACGCCCAGCGTGCCGCCGGGCTTGAGCATGCGGAACATGGCGTCGAACATCGCCTGCGCCTGGTCCGCGCCGCCGAAGCGCCAGTTGTGGACGTTGCGGAAAGTGAGCACCACGTCGGCGCTGCCGTCGGGCACGGTCGCGTCGCCGGGTTTGGCCGGGAAGCCCGCGATCCGCACCTTGGCATAGCGCGCGGCGTCCCTCGCCTGGAGCGCCTGCACGCCCTTGGCGCCGTTCGGCAGCGGGGCGGCGGCGTAATAGGTGCCGGTGCGCGCGAGATAGGGGGCGAGGATCTCGGTATACCAGCCGCCGCCCGGCCAGACCTCCACCACCGTGTCGGAAGGCTTCACGCCGAAGAAGGCGAGCGTCTCGGCCGGGTGGCGATAGCGGTCACGGGCGACGTTGGCGGGGGTGCGCGTGGGCGCGGCGATCGCGGCGGCGAGCGCCTGCTTGGGCGCCTCAGGCCGGGCGACGGCGGTCGCCGCCAGGGGGACCGCAGCGGCGGCAAGGGCGAGGATCGGCAGCATCGGGCGCATCGGAACGACCTTCCAAAAAGGTGACGCGGCGATGTTGTGCGGCTAAGCGCGGTGGATGCAAGTGGGACTTTGGAGCGGAGCGGCCGCGCTGGCGGCAGTGGCGGTGGCGAGCGGGGTCGCCGACGCGCGGCGTGCGCGCCGCGCCGACCTGGACCGGGTGGGGGTGATGCCCTGGCCCGGCATCCAGATGGCCGCGATCCTGTGCGCGGTGATCCTGGGCGCGCTCGCGCTCACGGGGTGAGGGGCAGCTTCGCGTTGCGTCCCGGCAGGGGAAATCGGGGGATGTGAGATGAGCGCCCGGTATGAGCCCGAATCGGATTTCCTCAGGGCCATCGTTGCCGAGGAGGTGCCGCTCTCCGGAAGCGAGTGGGCGGATGCGAACGTGCGCCAATTGATCGAAATGACGCGGGACCGGAACCCGTCGAACCGGGACTGGGCGACCTTCCTGCTTGCTCAGGAAACGGTCGACGGCCGCGAAGTCCGGGAAGCCCTGCTTCGGGCGGCGGAAGATGACGACGAGGTGGTGCGTGGGGAAGCGGTGCTGGGGATCGCCCTGCGCGATGTGCAGCTGGCGCTTCCGCTCGTGCAGCAGGGCCTGCGCGGGGAGTCGGTGGTGATCCCGATGCTGGAGGCAGCCGCACTCTGCGCGAATCCGTCCCTGATCGCCGACCAGGGTCACGCCATCGTGGTAATACCGCCGCCCGCCGCCTTCTGAGCTTTTCGCATCGTGTCCGTCTTGATGAGCAGCGCTTGTAGCTCATCCTCCGGGTGATCTAGCGCAACGATCGTGCAAAACATCGCGAGCGTAATGCCTAGACCGATGCACAAGACCGGGAGCGCATCCACAAGGGAATCGGGATCGGGACCTACGATGTGACCATCGTAAGAACCATCGGGATTGCGGTGGAGGTAGCGGTGAAGACTGTTGAGCGAGTTGTGCGCCGATCCGGCGCTCAGGTGCTTATAAGTCTCGTAATAGCCGTAAAGGTCGCTGCGCCTCGCCGCCTCCTGCACGGGCACATCATCGGCTTTGGTGATCTTCGACTTAAGCTCGGCCACTTGCTCCCGAAGTTGCGCTTCAATCTCTGGGTTGCGATCGTATGCCCCGGAGGCAAACTGCTCCAGATAGTAGGAAGCGCGCGCCTTCTGCGATTTGCGTTCATCGTTGATGAAGGCACGGGTAGCGGCGGGACCATCCTTGTAGAGGTAGCCGAGCCAAAATGCCGTCTCGTAGATGTTGCGGGTAAGGGTCTCCCCTTCCTGCACCATTGCCCGGTGATAAAGGATCAGCGCTCCTTGACAGGCAGACAGTGCCCGGAAAGTCATCCTGATTGACAGCGATATGGGGTGCTGGCTCGACAACCCTTCCACTTCATTTTCGCGGCGGTAGAAGGCATCGAGCCCTGCCTTGTTCAGCGCTTCCGCATGGGCGAACCACTCAGCGTGTGGGCGAATATACGCAGGCACGGCTTCTTCGATGTAGGGTGAGAGAAAGCCGTGCGTACGAAACGCGTCTATGAAGCCCTGCTCCGTGCAGCTTAGGCGAAGAACATGGTCATCGGCCATCAATCAGCGCCCTCAGGGGGCTCGGCGTGTCCTGCCGTTGACCTGCGGCCCCTCTGGAACGGCTGAGCTTGATGGCAAGCGGGCATTGGCAGCTAGTCCCGCTGACCTGACCGGAAGCGGGGTTCGCCAACCTCAACATGTCCCTTTTGCAACCGACGAATACCAAGGAAGGTGCCGGCAATGAGAGCGACCACGAACGCTGCCAAGAAGAAATTCCAACCCTGCCGTGCAGGCTCGCGGAACTCAAGCCACAGCGGCAACGCCAAGAAAATCCCGACCCACAGGCTGACGTACGCGGTGTAGCGCTTCGTCTTTGGTATCTCGCCCATGACGTTCCCCACAGTCTGATGCTGTAACAACATAAGCTCCTTCGGAATGTCCGCAATTGCACGTTCAGCCGCCCCGGGCCGTCTTCTTTCGTCACCCCAGCGGATGCCGGGGTCCACTTCTTCGCGTGAGCCTGTGGCTCAATGGATCCCGGCCCTCGTCGGGATGACGAGAGTGGGCGCAGGCGGGTGCTTCCCCCGACCTAATAGAACTTCGCCAGCGTGAGGGTGCGGTCGGTGCCGTCGCAGAGGCCTAGGCGCAGCTTGCGGCCGGGGGTGTCGGCGGCCCAGGCGAGATCGGCGGCGCCGGGGGCGGTCTCGCGGACCGGAGCGCCGTCGATCTGGCAGATCTGCTCGCCCTGGCGCCAGCCGGCCTTGGCCGCGGGGCTGCCGCGCATGACGTGGAGGACGCTCAGCCGGTTGTTCGCATAGCCGAGCAGGAGCCCGCTGGTGGAGCGCGGCGGGCCGGCGGCGGTGCCCTCGATTGGGGCCAGAACGAGGTGGCCGGCGCCTGGGTCCAGCAGGACGCGGAAGCGCTGAAGGAAGCCGACGCCGATGCGGCTGGGGATGCCGGTGCGGTCGGCGAAGTCCTTGCCCTCGATCCGCAGCTCGACCTCGGTCGCGGGGGCGTCGCCCAGTCGCAGCGCGTCGGTGACGGTGAGGCCCGCCTCGACCGGGCCGGCGAGGCCATAGGAGATGGTGGAGGTGAGCGGGCGCTGGGGCAGGCGGGCGGCCCGCCACTGGGCGCGCGTGACGCTGACGCTGGTGCCGTCGCCGGTGTCGATCATCACCGGGCGGAGCGACGCGCGTCCGAGCCGGGCCTGGGTCACGTAGAGCCCGTCGGGGCCGCGCGACAGCGGCGCGCGGGCGCCGGGGAAGGGCGCGGCGCCGCTCGGCAGCAGGCGGAAGCGGCGGCTCGCGAAATCGATGTCGAGCGCATGGGGGCCGAGCAGGTCCGCGCCGATCAGCGCATCCACCGGACGGCCGTCGCCGGTGTGCACTTGCGAGAGGTCGAGGAGCGCCATCGGCCGCTCGGTGCTGCGCAGGCCGCCCAGCGACAGCCGCGCGACCTTTGCCCAGCTGAGCGGCAAGTCGCCGCCGATCGCGGCCGCGGTGCCGCGCGCCTCGGTCTTCAGTCGGGCGGTGCGGGCGAAGCCGGCGTCCAGGATCGAGTGGGTGACGCCGGTGTCGAGCAGCGCGCTTGCAGGCCGCCCCTCGATCTTCATCGCGAAGCGGATGTGGTTGGCGGGGGTGAGTTCGAACGGCACCCAGCGTTCGGCGCTATCCTTTGCCAGCATCTCCACGGACGTACGAGGCGCCTGGGCGGCGGGAACGGGGGACACGGCCAGAGCCGCGGCCAGGAGGGCGAGCGCGATGCGCATCGCGGCAGCCTAGGAAGCCTCCGCGAGTCGCGCCAGCCCGCCGCCTAGAGGCAGGCCTCCAAGAGCGCCTGGTCGAAGCCGTACTGCTTGGCCTTGTCGAGCGTGTAGGGGCGCAGGCCCATGGAGCGATACTCGCCGATGATCTTGCCGTCGGCGGACTCGTCCAGATATTCGAACTTGAACAGCTCCTGCGTGACGATCACCGGGCCTTCCATGCCGATCACCTCGGTGATGTTGGTGACGCGGCGGGAGCCGTCGCGCAGGCGCTTCACCTGGACGATCAGGTCGACCGAGTCGGCGATCTGACGGCTGATCGCTTCCTTGGGCACCTTGATGTCCGACATCATCACCATGTTCTCCATGCGCGCCAGGCATTCGCGTGGGCTGTTGGAGTGGAGCGTCGCCATCGAGCCGTCGTGGCCGGTGTTCATGGCGGCGAGCAGGTCGAAACACTCGGCGCCGCGGATTTCGCCCAGGATGATGCGGTCCGGCCGCATACGCAGCGCGTTCTTCACCAGGTCGCGGATCGTGATCTCGCCCTGGCCCTCCAGGTTCGGCGGGCGGGTTTCGAGCGGCAGCCAGTGCGGCTGCTGCAGGCGAAGCTCGGCCGCGTCCTCGATCGTCAGCACGCGCTCGCCCGGGTCGATCATCTTCGACAAGGCGTTGAGCATCGTCGTCTTGCCCGAGCCGGTGCCGCCCGAGATGACGATGTTGAACCGGCTGGCGCCCGCAATCTTGAGCGCGGTCGCCATCTTCGGGCTCATCGAACCGAAGCCTGCCATCATGTCGAGCGTGATCGGCTTGGCCGAGAACTTGCGGATCGAGATCGCCGTGCCCTTGAGGCTAAGCGGCGGCACGATCACGTTGACGCGGCTGCCGTCCTTCAGGCGGGCGTCGGCGAGCGGCGTGGTCTGGTCGACGCGGCGGCCGACCGAGTTGCAGATGCGCTGCGCGATCTGGAACAGATGCTCCTCGTCGCGGAAGGCGATGTTGGCGAGCTCCAGCTTACCCTTGCGCTCGACAAAGGTCTGGTCGGGGCCGTTGACCATGATGTCGCTGATCGCGGGGTCGGCCAGCAGTTCCTCGAGCGGGCCGAGACCCAGCAGCTCGTCGACCAGCACCTTTTCCAGCGCGAACTGCTCGCGCCGGTTGAGGGTGAGCTTCAGCTCGGCGAGCACCTCGCCGATGATCGGGCGGAATTCCTCGGCCAGTTCGTCTTTGCTGAGGGTCGCGGCCGCTTCCGGATCGACGCGCTCCAGCAGGCGCGGGAGCACCTGTTCCTTGATGCGGTGGATCGAGCTTTCGAAGCCCTCGACCCGGCTGTTGCTCGCCTCGCCGGACGCGGCCTGCCGGTCGGCCAGCCGCTGCATGGCGTCGGCGTGGACGCTGGGCATGTCGATCGGCGGCGCGGCGAGGGGCGTCGATTCGCTGCCGGGCAGGGGGATGTCGGCGATGGGCGGGAACTGGCCGGTGCCATCGGTATCGGCGGGACGGGCGAGGGTGCTTTCCCCCTGCATGGGGCGGGCGACGCCGAACTGCGGGCGCCCGGCAGGAGCGCCGAGATGATTGCGTCGACCGAATGCACTCACTTGCTACGTCCTCAACCTCGGGGATTTCCCGGTACCGTCAGGATAACGCGCAAGCTTTGACAATTGCCTAATGCCGGTTCGGGCGGGCGGCCCGAAACGAAACCGGCCCGCCGCGCCGCCGGAAGAACCGGGGCAGGGCGGGCCGCTATCGGACCTTCGGGAGGCGATCGATCAGCCGGCGCGCTCGGCCAGCACGGTCAGGCCGCGGTCGTTGACCTCGGCGAAGCCGCCGTGGATCGCCAGCGTCTCCGGCTCGCCACCGGCGGTGCGGAAGATCTGGAGCGCACCCTCGCGGATCGTCGACATGAAGGGGGCATGCCCCTCCAGCACGCCGAAGTCGCCCTCGGTGCCGGGCACCACCACCATGTGGACCTCCTCCGAGCGGACGAGCTTTTCGGGGGTGACGAGTTCGAAGTGCAGCATCTTTTCATCCTAAGCCCCTCCCCTTCAGGGGAGGGGTTGGGGTGGGGGCCACGGGTGCAGGTCTCGGTGAGACATGCCCCACCCCCGGCCCCTCCCCTGAAGGGGAGGGGTGGGTTGCTTTACGCGTCCTGCGCCATCTTCGCGGCCTTGGCGACCACGTCGTCGATGCCGCCGACCATGTAGAAGGCCGCTTCCGGCAGATGGTCGTACTCGCCGTTCACGACCGCCTTGAACGAGCGGATCGTGTCCTCGATCTGCACGAAGGCGCCCGGGATGCCGGTGAACACCTCTGCGACGTGGAACGGCTGCGACAGGAAGCGCTGGATCTTGCGGGCGCGGGCGACCGTCAGCTTATCCTCTTCCGACAGCTCGTCCATGCCCAGGATCGCGATGATGTCCTGCAGCGACTTGTACTTCTGCAGGATCGCCTGGACGGCGCGGGCAGTCTCGTAATGCTCCTGGCCGACGACGCGCGGCTCGAGCACGCGGCTGGTCGAGTCCAGCGGATCGACCGCCGGATAGATGCCGAGCTCGGAGATCGCGCGGTTAAGCACGGTCGTCGCGTCCAAGTGGGCGAACGAGGTCGCCGGCGCCGGGTCGGTAAGGTCGTCCGCGGGGACGTACACGGCCTGAACCGAGGTGATCGAGCCCTTGTTGGTCGAGGTGATGCGCTCCTGGAGGGCGCCCATGTCGGTCGACAGGGTCGGCTGATAGCCCACCGCCGACGGAATGCGGCCCAGCAGTGCCGACACTTCCGCGCCCGCCTGGGTGAAGCGGAAGATGTTGTCGACGAAGAACAGCACGTCCTGGCCTTCCTGGTCGCGGAAATATTCCGCGATGGTCAGGCCCGACAGCGCGACGCGGGCGCGGGCGCCCGGCGGCTCGTTCATCTGGCCATAGACCAGGGCGACCTTCGAACCCTCGGACGTGGGGTTGCCGTCCGCGTCCTTGGCGATGACGCCTGCGTCCAGGAACTCGTGGTAGAGGTCGTTGCCCTCACGGGTACGCTCGCCGACGCCTGCGAACACCGAGGTGCCGCCATGGCCCTTGGCGATGTTGTTGATCAGCTCCTGGATGAGCACGGTCTTGCCGACGCCGGCGCCGCCGAACAGGCCGATCTTGCCGCCCTTGGCGTACGGGGCGAGCAGGTCGATGACCTTGATGCCGGTGACCAGGATCGCGCTCTCGGTCGACTGCTCGACGAATTCCGGCGCCTTGGCGTGGATCGGGGCGGTGACCTCGGCATTGACCGGGCCGCGCTCGTCGATCGGCTCGCCGATGACGTTCAGGATGCGGCCGAGGGTCTTGGGACCGACCGGCACGCGGATCTGCGAGCCGGTGTCGGTCACGGTCTGGCCGCGGGTCAGGCCGTCGGTCGCGTCCATCGCGATCGTGCGGACGGTGTTCTCACCCAGGTGCTGGGCGACTTCCAGCACCAGGCGGTTGCCGTTGTTGTCCGTCTCCAGTGCGGAGAGGATCGCCGGCAGCGCGCCGTCGAAGCTCACGTCGACGACCGCGCCGATCACCTGGCTGATGCGGCCGACGTTGTTGGTGGTCGCCACGGGGGCGAAAGTCTCTGCGGCGGTGGCCATTGTTTCTTCCTTGCCTTCGGAACTTAGAGCGCTTCCGCGCCGGAAATGATCTCGACCAGCTCGGTCGTGATCGCGGCTTGGCGGGCACGGTTGTACTGGATCGACAGGCGCTTGATCAGGTCACCTGCGTTGCGCGTGGCGTTGTCCATCGCGGTCATCTTGGAGCCCTGCTCGGACGCGGCATTCTCGCGCATCGCGCGGAACAGCTGCACCGCGACGTTCGACGGGAGCAGATCGGCGAGGATGTGCTCCTCGTCCGGCTCATACTCGACCACCGCGTCGGCGGCGCCGGTCGCTTCCGTCGCGGCGGGGATCGCCACCGGGATCAGCTGCTGCTCGGTCGGCTCCTGCGTCAGCACCGACTTGAACGTCGCGTAGAACAGGTGCGCGACGTCGAACTCGCCGGCCTCGTAGCGGGCGATCAGGTCGTCGGCATAGCCGCGCGCGTCCGCAAAGCCGAGCTTGCCGAGATCGCCCGGCTCGATCGCGTGGACGAAGCCGTCGCGGAACTGGCGGGCGAGCACCGCACGACCCTTGCGGCCGATGGTGTAGAACTTGACCGTCTTGCCCTGGGCCTGGAGCTCCAGCGCGCGGCGACGGGCGAGGCGGGCGATGTTGCTGTTGAACGCGCCGGCCAGCCCCTTGTCGGAGGTGGCGACGACGAACAGGTGCACCTGGTCGCGGCCGGTTCCGGCGAGCAGCTTGGGGCTGCCCTCACCGATCGCGACGCGCGAGGCGAGGCTCGACACCACCGCCTCGAGCCGCTCGGCATAGGGGCGGCCGGCCTCCGCCGCCTCCTGCGCACGGCGCAGCTTGGCGGCGGCGACCATCTTCATCGCCTTGGTGATCTTCTGGGTCGATTTGACCGAGTTGATCCGGACCTTGAGTGCCTTGAGAGAGGCCATTTAGTTCGTCACTTCCCCAAACCGTCATGCTGAACTTGTTTCAGCATCCATCTCTCCAATCGCATCGCCGCCGCTTGGGGCACGATGGACCCTGAAACAAGTTCAGGGTGACGGGTGATTGTTGTGCCGTCAGTCCTTACGCGAACGTCTTGGCGAAGCTGTCGAGCGCTGCCTTCAGGCCCGACTTCGCCTCGTCGCCCAGATCCTTGGTGTCGCGGATCTTGGCGAGCACGCCCGAGTGGTTGGCGCGCAGGTCCGACAGCATCGCCTGCTCGAAGCGGACGACGTCGCCGACCGGCACGGTGTCCAGATAGCCCTGAGTGCCGGCGAAGATCGACGCGACCTGCTCCTCGAACGGCATCGGCGAGAACTGCGCCTGCTTGAGCAGCTCCGTCAGGCGCGCGCCGCGGTTGAGCAGCTTCTGGGTCGAGGCGTCGAGGTCAGAGCCGAACTGCGCGAACGCCGCCATCTCGCGATACTGCGCCAGCTCCAGCTTGATCGAGCCGGCGACCTTCTTCATCGCCTTGGTCTGCGCGGCCGAGCCGACGCGGCTGACCGAGAGGCCGACGTTGATCGCCGGACGGATGCCCGCGAAGAACAGGTCGGTTTCAAGGAAGATCTGGCCATCGGTGATCGAGATCACGTTGGTCGGGATGTAGGCCGACACGTCGCCCGCCTGCGTCTCGATGATCGGCAGCGCGGTCAGCGAACCGCCGCCCATCGCGTCCGACATCTTGGCCGCGCGCTCGAGCAGGCGGCTGTGCAGGTAGAACACGTCGCCCGGATAGGCTTCGCGGCCCGGCGGGCGGCGCAGCAGCAGCGACATCTGGCGATAGGCGACCGCCTGCTTCGACAGATCGTCGAACACGATCAGCGCGTGCATGCCGTTGTCGCGGAAATACTCGCCCATCGCCGCGCCCGTGTAGGGGGCCAGGAACTGGAGCGGCGCCGGCTCGGATGCGGTCGCGGCGATGACGATGGAATATTCCATCGCGCCATTCTCTTCGAGCGTGCGGACGAGCTGGGCCACGGTCGAGCGCTTCTGACCCACTGCGACATAGACGCAGTAGAGCTTCTTCGACTCGTCGGTGCCCTTGTTGACTTCCTTCTGGTTGATGAAGGTGTCGATGGCGACGGCCGACTTGCCGGTCTGGCGGTCACCGATGATCAGCTCGCGCTGACCACGGCCGACCGGCACGAGCGCGTCGATGGCCTTCAGGCCCGACTGCATAGGCTCGCTGACCGACTGGCGCGGGATGATGCCCGGTGCCTTCACCTCGACGCGGCTGCGCTTCTCGGCGACGATCGGGCCCTTGCCGTCGATCGGGTTGCCGAGGCCGTCGACCACGCGGCCGAGCAGGCCCTTGCCGACGGGAACGTCCACGATGGTGCCGGTGCGGCGGACGGTGTCGCCCTCGCGGATCTCGGCGTCCGAGCCGAAGATCACGACGCCGACGTTGTCGGCTTCGAGGTTGAGCGCCATGCCCTGGATGCCGTTGGCGAACTCGACCATCTCACCCGCCTGGACGTTGTCCAGGCCGTAGATGCGCGCGATGCCGTCGCCGACCGACAGCACGGTGCCGGTCTCGGAGACCTGTGCCTCGGTGCCGAACGACGCGATCTGGTCGCGGATGACCTTGGAGATTTCTGCGGCGCGGATATCCATGTTCAGCCTTTCATCGCGTGCGCGAGAGTGTTCAGACGGGTCTTGATCGAGCTGTCGATCATCAGGCTGCCGATCTTCACGACCAGCCCGCCCAGGAGCGAGGGGTCGACCTTCAGGTCGACGGAGACGTCGCGGCCGACGCGGGCACGAAGCTGCTGCTTCAGCGCATCGACCTGATCGTCGGTAAGCGTGTGGGCGGAAGCAACCTCTGCGGTCACCTCACCACGATGGTTCGCCGCCAGCGCCCGGAACGCGCGGATCACCGCGGGCAGCTCCTTCAGGCGGCGGTTCTGGGCGAGCACGCCCAGGAAGCGCTTGGTGGTGGGATCGACACCGATCGAATCCGCCACCGCCTCGATCGCCTTGGTCGCGGCGTCGCGCGCCACCAGCGGGCTCGCGACCAGCGCACGGAATTCGTCCGATTCGTTCAGCGCCTGGCGCACGCCGCCCAGGCTCTGTTCGACCGTCGCGATCGACTGGTCGTCGCGCGCCAGTTCGAAGAGCGCGGTCGCGTAGCGGCCTGCCAGGCTCGCCTGGATGCCACCGCTTATATTGCCGCCGGAAGTCTCCACGCGATCCCTATCCCAACTTGTCCAAGAAGGCGCTTATGCCATGGGGAACAGGGCAGTGCCGGATAAACGCCCCCCTGAATGGCTGGCGCGCGGTTAGCAAAGGGGGGCTCAGGATGCAAGTCACGCGCCCGTTTCCGTTGCGCGGATGCTCAAAGAAACGGCAGCGGTGGACCGATCCGGCCCCGCCTGACAAGAAAAGCCTGCGGGGCGATCCCTAGCCAGAGGAAATGACAGATGAATGGCAGCATGATCCGGATGACGATGGCGGACGGCGCCGAGATCGGGGTCTATCACGCCGAGCCCCAGGGCGAGCGGCGCGGCGGGCTGGTGCTGGTGCAGGAGATCTTCGGCATCACCGACCATATCCGCGACCTGTGCGACGGCTTTGCCGCGGACGGCTATGAGGTGCTGGCCCCTGCGCTGTTCGACCGCGAAGCACCCGGTTTCGAGGCAGCCTATGGCGGCGAGGGGCTGCAGCGCGGCATCGAGCTGTCGCGCGACATCCATCCGATCGAGACTTCGGTCGCGGACGTGCAGGTATGCGTCGACGCGCTGAAGGCGAAGGGCCCGGTGTTCGCGGTCGGCTATTGCTATGGCGGGTCGGTCGCCTGGCTCGCGGCGGCGCGGGTCGAGGGGCTGGCGGCGGTGTCGAGCTATTACGGCCGGCTGGTGCCCGAATCGACGGAAGCGCCCAAGGTGCCGACGATCGCCCACTTCGGCCGCCACGACCACGGCATCCCGATCGAAGGCGTCGAGGCGCTGGCCGCGGCCGAGCCGGCGAACGCGACGCTCTACATCTATGACGCCGGCCACGGCTTCAACTCCGACCGGCGCGACGATTATTCCCCGGAGGCGGCCAAGCTGGCGCGGGAGCGCACGCTGGAGCTGTTCCGCGCCAACGGCGGGTGAGTCAGGCGGCGGGCCCGTCCAGCTCCAGCGTCATGCAGCAGCTGAACGGGTCCTCGCGATAGTCGGCGAACGGCGGGCAACGGGTGAAGCCGTGCCGTTCGTAGAGCCGGCGTGCGGGCGCGAAGCCCTCGGGTGTCCCGGTCTCCAGGCTCACCCGGGCATAGCCGCGCTCGCGCGCGACGCGGAGGAGGTGGCCGAGCACCGCGGCACCGACGCCCCTGTTGCGGACGCAATCGACGGTGCGCATCGACTTGATCTCGCCATGACCGGCGTCGAGTTCGCGCAGCGCGCCGACGCCGAGCAGCTGCCCGTCCGCGTCGCGCGCGGAGAAGAAGGTCAGGTCCGGGCGCCGCAGCCCCTCCAGCGGGAGGGCGTGGACGGATTCAGGCGGGGACTGTGCGTGCATCCCGGCGAGATGGGCTGCGAGCAGCGCCTGGACGTCCGCGGCGTCGAGCTCGCCTGCGTGGAAGCGGATGCCGTCCTCAGCGCTGGGCACGGTCGGGCCTTGCGACGGCGTACATCTCGCGGGCGATCTGCTTGGTGAGGGCGCCGCGGTCGCCTTCCGCCTCATAGAGGTTGCCGTGGTCCTTGCCGGGCACGAAGCGGAACGAGGACTTCGCGCCCAGACCGTCGAGCACCGCCTTCAGCCGCCGGGCGGGGCCGTCGAGATAGAAGGTGTCGGCGGTGCCCACCGTCAGGTGGATCTTGCCGTCCAGGTCCGGTTTCAGCGTCTGCCAGTCGCGCGCGACGATGTGCGCCACGTCATAATGGTCGCGCCAATAGGCGACGACCTGCTTGTCGATCACGCCGGTCGCGCGGTCGAACACCGGCAGCGGCCGCCCGTCCGCGCCCTTGGGCGAGAAAACCCATTCGAAGCTCGCGAACTGGCCACCATAGGGGCCGAGCACCTGCTCCAGCCGCCCGAACTGGCGCAGCGTGGCGACGACCTTGCCGTCCTTGCGCACCAGCGGATGGTCCTTGCCGTCGGCACCGGCATAGAAATTGGCGTCGTCGTAGAGGTTCACGTTGGTGAAGTCGTGGAAGTCGGCCGGGTCCGGCGCGGTCGGCCAGCTGCCGCCGAACGTCTTCGGGTAGGCGACCTGCAGCCACAGCGTGGACCAGCCGCCCGAGCTGTGGCCGGTCAGGAACCGGCCGCTCGGCCGCGCATCCATCCAGTAGCGTTGCTCGAGGGCCGGGATCACCTCCTCGACCAGCGCCTGGCCGACGGGGCCATTGTTCACCGAATCGGCGAACTCATGGGTGCCGGTGGCGATGTGATGGTCGAGATAGACCCAGATCATCGGCGGGGCGTCGCCCTTGGCCATCATCGCCGTCATGCTCGCAGCGCTCATCCGCGTGGAGCCGAGCGTGCTGCCGAAGCCGCCGTCCGAATAGACGGTGGGATAGGTCGTCTTGCCCTCGGCATAGCCGGGCGGGAGAGCCACCCAGCCCTGGATGCTGGTCGGCCGGCCCCAGAAGCGGGTGAGGAGCGGGCTGTGCACCTCGACCGGCTCGACCCTGGCGAGCGCCGCCTCCAGCGGCTTGCGGCGTTCGGCCGGCAGCCGCGCGAGCATCGCGGTGTCGTCGGCTGCGGGCTCGACATGGTCGAGCAGCAGGATCGGCACGGGGCCGGGCAGCGTCACCGTCACCACCTGGGACAAGAGGTCCCCGGCATCGCGGCCGCTGTAGTTGTAGCTATGATCGCGATCGAGCAGCGCCTGCACCCGATAGGTGCCCGGCGGCAGGGTGGAGAACGCCGCGGGATAGGCGTCCGTATTAGTGTCCACCAGCGCGGGGGTGCCGGGGCGCAAGTCGCTCACCTCGCGCGCCGCGACATAGGTGGCGTTGGGGGAGAAGGGGGAGACGTCGATCGCCTCCTCGGGCTTGGCGCCGGGCTCCGCGGCCGTGGCGAACACCAGCAGCCGGCCGGCGTTGGTGGTGCCCAGCGAGGGTGCGGCGGCGACGGGGATGGCGAGCGGCGGCGCATCCTGTGCCGCAAGCGCGACGCTCGCGAGGAGCAGCGTGGTCGTGAGCGTCAGGTTGCGCAGCATCAGTTCGTCCCCCGTGCCGGATGGCATTGATAGACCAGGCGCTCGTTGGGCAGCGGCGGCAGTGCCCCGCGGATCGCCGCCTGTTGCGTCGCCAGATTGGCGCGGCCCGCGCTCTCGCCGGCGCATTGCTTCAGCGCGACGCCCTCGCGCAGCCGCCGCGCCTCCGCCATGCGATCGGCGCCCAGCATGTAGCGGGTGTTGATGTAGGTGCCGGTCGCCGGCTCGTAGCGGAGCACCGATACCGTCTGTTCGTCGTCCGGGACCAGGATGCGCTCCCAGCCGTGGTTCGGCGCCTCGGCATATTGGGTGCGGCCGTTCATGCACCCGTTCGCCTGCCAGTCCATCGCCACTTCGGGCGTGGCGGAGACGGTGACGCGGCTGCGCTCCGGCACCAGCGTGCACAGGAGCTTGCCGGTCAGGCCGTTGGCCGTGCTCGTCGTCTTGGTCGGTTCCGGCACCGAATCCGGGTCGAAGGACGGGCGGACCAGGAACAGCGCCACCGCGCCCAGCAGCAGCACGCCGCCGCCGGCGCCTGCCCAGATCGCCTCGCGCCGCTTGCCGCGCGTCGCCATCAGCCCCGCGCCCCCGGCGGCGAGCCCCGCCAGGACGAGCAGCACTGCGGCCCCGGCCATGAAGTTCTCGCGCGTGGCCTCGTTGCGCTCACGCGCGCTTTCGATCGCGAGCGCGCGGTCGGCGGCGGCACGTTCGGCGGCGGTGCGGGCGCGAGCGGCGTCCTGCTGCGCGGCATCGGCGGCGGCGGCGCGATCCTGCGCCAGCAGCTCCTCCATGCTGATGCAGTTGGTGCCGACCAGCGTTGCCGACTGCCCGGCCTCGCGCAGGAAGCCGGCGAGCTCGCTGCCGGCGATCGCGAAGCCGAAGCTCGCATCGCCGTCGTCGCCGCGGGTCAGCGCCGAGTTGACGCCCAGCACGCGGCCGCAGCGATCGAGCAGCGGGCCGCCCGAATTGCCGCGCGCGATGCTGGCGGTGTGGAGCAGCACGCCAGTGGTGCCGAGGCGGCGGAGGCCGGAGAACACGCCCTCCGAGCGCACGGGCGACAGCGGCAGGATATAGTCGGAGGCGGACTGCGCGGTCGCGAGATCGACGTTGCCGGGATAGCCGAGCGCGACGGTCGCCTCGCCCTCGCCGATCGGGCCGTTGTAGAGCGCCAGCGGCGGCAGCTTCAGGCCCTGCACCTCGATCAGCGCCAAGTCGCGTTCCTGGTCGAGCGCGATCAACCGGCCCTGGTAGGACTTGTCGCCTTCGGAGGGGACGACGCCGATCACGACATTGCCTTCGTAGCGGCCGGCGAGTTCGACCACATGGGCGTTGGTGACGATCCGGTCGGGGCCGACCGCAAAGCCGCTGCCGTGACCGAAGCCGACGACCTCATCATCGACCACCGCGATGGTGACGACGCGCACCACGCCGCGGCCCGCGGCCGAAATGTCGTCGGCCTGCGCGGGGACTGCCCACGCGACCAGAAACCCTAGCATCAACAGCAGTCGCGCCACGCGGCCTTGCCCCCAGAAGAAACCGGCGCCTGTTTCGGGGAAAGCGCGGCGGGGTTCAAGCGGGGTGTGAGGGGCATGCCGCGGCTTCCCGGTCGCCATCCTCCTGCGTCGTGAACCTACGGACGATAGTGTTGGATCAAGTGCCAGACGCCCGGGGTCATCGATAGCCAACCTTGACTCCCCTCCCTGCAAGGGAGGGGGCGGGGGTGGGTCAGCGGCGGACGAGGCTCGATGCCTCGGCCGTCGCTTCTGTTCCGCGCGCCGCGGCTCGCTTGCGCTCGTACCCACCCCCAGCCCCTCCCTTCCAGGGAGGGGAGTTCGACGCTTGATGGGTTCACGACCTGCGTGACGACGGGGCAGGGCGTCCCTACAGGAAGTTATACGGGTCCACGTCCACCGCCAC
Organism: Sphingomonas sp. MJ1 (PH-R8); assembly: GCF_048058635.1. Classification (NCBI taxonomy): domain Bacteria; kingdom Pseudomonadati; phylum Pseudomonadota; class Alphaproteobacteria; order Sphingomonadales; family Sphingomonadaceae; genus Sphingomonas; species Sphingomonas sp. MJ1 (PH-R8). The sequence goes on along the minus strand of NZ_JBBEFX010000016.1, from coordinate 20,641 downwards.
GCGCACCTTGGCCGACCATTCGACGCTGCCGAGCCAGTCGCGGATCACGTCCTGCACGTCGAGCTGTCGGCGAGCATGGACCAGCAGGCGGAAGCGGTGGCGGCCGCGCAGCATCGCGAGCGGGGCGGGGGCGGGGCCGAAGACGTGCAGCCCCTCCACCTCGGGCGCGGCGCGGCCGATGCGGCGGGCGGCGTCGTTGGCGGCGTCCTTGTCCTCCGACGAGACGATGATCGCGGCATAGCGGCCGAAGGGCGGCACCTCCGCCTCCTGCCGCGCCTCGGTCTCGGCGGCGTAGAAGCTCTCGGCATCGCCCGACACCAGCGCACGCATCACCGCCGCGTCCGGTGCGGTCGTCTGGATGAAGACGTGTCCCGGCTTCTCGCCGCGCCCGGCGCGTCCGGCGACCTGCATGATCTGCTGGAACGTGCGCTCTGCCGCGCGCAGATCGCCGCCGGCGAGGCCCAGGTCGGCGTCGATCACGCCGACCAGCGTCAGGTTGGGGAAGTGATAGCCCTTGGTCACCAGCTGGGTGCCGACCACCAGGTCGATCTCGCCCGCCTCCATCCGGTTGACGAACTCGGCGGCCTTGGCCGGCGACCAGAGCGTGTCGGACGTGACGATCGCGATGCGCGCTTCGGGGAACAGCGCGGCGGCTTCATCGGCGATGCGCTCGACGCCGGGGCCGCAGGCGACCAGCGCATCCTCGGCATCGCACTCCGGGCATTTGCGTGGCGTCGGGATCATGTGCCCGCAATGGTGGCAGGACAGGCGGTGGATCAGCCGGTGCTCGACCATCCAGGCGGTGCAGTTGGGGCACTGGAAACGGTGCCCGCACGACCGGCACAGGGTGAGCGGCGCATAGCCGCGGCGGTTGAGGAACAACAGCGCCTGCTCGCCGCGGGCCAGCGTCTCGTCGATCGCGTTGACCAGCTTGGGCGCGATCCAGCGCCCGCGGATCGGCGGCTCGGCGATCAGGTCGATCGGCTCGATGGCGGGCAGCTCTGCCTTGCCGTAGCGGCCGGGCAGCTTGAGTTCGGTGTAGCGGCCGAGTGCGACCTGGTGGCGGGTCTCGATCGCGGGGGTGGCGGAGGCGAGCACCACCGGGCAACGTTCGAACAGCCCGCGCATCACCGCCACGTCGCGCGCGTGATAGTGGACGCCTTCCTCCTGCTTGAAGCTGGTCTCATGCGCCTCGTCGACCACGATCAGCCCGAGATCGGCGTACGGCAGGAATAGCGCCGATCGCGCGCCGACCGTCACCAGCGCCTGGCCGGTGGCAATCGCCCGCCACGCACGCCGCCGCTGGGTGGAGCGCAGGTCGGAGTGCCACGCCACCGGCTCGCAGCCGAAGCGGGCGTGGAAGCGCTTGAGGAAGGGTTCGGTGAGCGCGATTTCGGGGAGCAGCACCAGGCTCTGCTTGCCCGCCGCGATGGCAGCGGCGATCGCCTCGAAATAGACCTCGGTCTTGCCCGATCCGGTGACGCCGTCGAGCAGGAAGGGCCGGAACGGCTGGGTCGCGACCGCGTCGCACAGCACGCCCGCGACCTCAGCCTGCTGTTCGGACAGCACCGGCACGCCATGGGCCGGATCGGGAATCGGATAGGGCACGTCGATGTCGACGCTCACCGCCTCGATCGCGCCAGCCTTCACCAGCCCACGCACCACCGCCTCCGACACGTCGGCCATGGTGGCGAGCTCGCGCACCAGCCCCTGGCGGTCGCCGATCCGCTCCAGCGCCTGCTCGCGCTGCGGGGTGAGCCGGTCGGGCACCTGGCCGGTCGCGCGATATTCGGTCGCGAGCTTCGCGCCCTCCAGCGCCGAGGTGGAGGACAGCGCCATGCGCAGCACCGAGGCGGGGGCGGCGAGATAATAGTCGGCGGTCCACTCGATCAGCCGGCGCAAGGGGGCGGGGATCGGCGGCGCGTCCACCACGCCCAGCAGCGGGCGCAGGCGGTTGTCGCCCACTTCCTCGCAGGGCAGCCGCTCCGGCTCCCACACCACGCCCAGCAGCTGGCGGGGGCCGAGCGGCGCGATCACGATCGAGCCCGGCTCGACCGTCATGCCGTGGGGCACGCGATAGTCGAGGGGGCCGAGGGCGGCGTTGAGGACAAGGACACGGACGCGGGAGGAAGTCATGGAGAGCCCCTAGATAGGGACGCTGCCCGCGATTGGGAATCGCCCGTGCGTCAGCCCGCCGGTTCGTCGCTGCTGCGGCGGCCGAAGGTGCGGTAGCCGCGGGCGGAGCCGCGCCGCTCGCGCTTGGCCTCGTAGAGCGCCTTGTCGGCGCAATGGATGAAGCCGCGGGCGGTTTCGGGGCAGTCCTCGAACCGGGCATAGCCGATGGTGGCGGAGATCGGCAGCACGCCCGCCGCGGTCTCTACCGGCTGGCGAAGCTGTTCCAGCAGCCGCCCGGCGACGCCCGGCAGATCCGCATGGAGAGCCGGGTCGGTCACGATCAGCGCGAACTCGTCGCCGCCGAGCCGTGCGGCGAGGCTGCCGGCGAGCATCGGATCGCGCAGGCGCGCGCCGACCGCGCGCAGCATGTCGTCGCCGACGACATGGCCATGGGTGTCGTTGATCCCCTTGAACTCGTCCAGGTCGATCAGCATCAGCGCAAACGGCGCCTGGGTGCTGCGCGCGCGGTCGATCGCTTCGGACAGGGCACGGTTGAACGCGCTCCGGTTGGCGATGCCGGTGAGGGAATCGGTGTCGGCCGAGCGGCGGAGCTTTTCCTCCAGCAGCCAATGCTCGGTGATGTCCTGCATCACCCCGCTGACGCCGGTGGCGCGCCCCTCCTCGAACTCGACGTGCGCGATCGATCGGACGCGCCGTTGGTTGCCCTTGGCGGTGACGAAATCCAGTTCCAGCGTGAACGGCTCGCCCGTTTGCGTCGTCTTCTCGACCAACGCCGCCAGGTCCGGCCGGCTGATGCCGCTGAAGAAGCCGATCGCCTCGTCCACGGAGAGGGCGGTGTTCGCCGGCAGCTCGTAGATCCGGTACATGCCTTCCGACCACAGGGTCTCGTCGGTTTCGAGCGAGAACCACCAGGAGCCGATGCGGGCGAGCCGTTCGGCCTGGCGGAAGGTCAGGTCATGACGGCGCAGTTGCAGGCTCTGTTCCGCGGCGGTGCGGGCGATCGCCACGGCGCCTGCCGTCGCCACCTCCGCCTCGATCACCTTTTCGAGGATGTCGCCGAGCTGGCGCAGGACGGCGAGCGCGCCGGGCGGCAGCGAGCGCGGGATCACGTCCATGATGCACAGCGTGCCGACCGCCTCCGTCACCTGGCGCACGCGATCGGTGACGTGCAGCGGCACCCCGGCATAGAAGCGGACCGGATCGGCCGCGGTCACCACCGCCAGGCTGCGGAAGCGCGGGTCGGTCGTCGCGTCGTCCACCACCAGGGGGGCATCGCTGTCGACCGTCACGTCGCAGAACGCCTCGGCCCGGGGCAGCGGCTGTTTCGGCATGCCATAGCCTGCCTTCACCCAGAAGCGGTCGCCCTCGATCAGGTTCACCGCAGCGATGGGGGCGGCGATCAGTTCCCGGGCGACCTTCGCGACCATTTCGAAGGCGGCGTCCGGCGCTGCGGCAAGCAGCGTCTGGAGCTCCGCCGGCGAGATCGCGATTTCGCGCGCAGCATTGTACAAACGCTCCGGCATTCGCCACGGCTAGCGCGGCGGAGTTGATTTTCCGTAACTTTTCTTGGGGGTTGGCAGGTGGAAGCGGTGGATGAGACGGGCGCCGAGCCGCTGCCGCTGCGCTACGGACGCCACCTGGCGCGGGATCGCCGCCGCTCCGTCCATACGGTGCGCGCGTACCAGGCGACGGCCGAGCGGCTGCTGGCGTTCCTGCGCGGCCACCTGGGCGGGCCGGTCGGCGAGGCGGAGCTGAAGGCGCTCTCCGCGACCGACCTGCGTGCCTTCCTGGCGCACCGCCGCGCGGAGGGGCTCGGCAACGCCTCGGCCGCGCGCGAGCTGTCGGCGGTGCGCGGTTTTCTTGCCTATGTGGGCGGGGAGGGCGCGTCGCTGCCGCGGGTGAAGGGGCCGCGCGTGAAAAAGGGCGTGCCGCGCCCGATCTCGCCCGACGAGGCGATCGCCCTGGCGGAGGACGTGTCGGAGGACGCTGCCGAGCCCTGGATCGCCGCGCGCGACTGGGCGGTGCTGCTGCTGCTGTACGGCGCCGGCCTGCGCATCGGCGAGGCGCTGGGACTGACCGGGGCGGTGCTGCCGCTGGGCGAGGCGATCGCGGTGACCGGCAAGCGCGCCAAGACGCGGATGGTGCCGCTGCTGCCCCCGGTGCGCGACGCGATCGACGCCTATGTGCGGCTCAACCCCTGGGGCACGGCGCGCGATGCCGAGCTGTTTCGCGGCGCCAAAGGGGGCCCGCTGGCGGCAGGGGTCGTGCGCCGGTCGGTGCGGGCGGCGCGGGTGCGGCTGGGGCTGGGCGACCGCACGACGCCGCATGCGCTGCGGCACAGCTTTGCCACCCATCTGCTCGGCCGCGGCGCGGACCTGCGCGCGCTGCAGGAACTGCTGGGGCATGCGAGCCTGAGTTCGACCCAGGTCTATACGGCGGTGGATGCCGCGCATCTGCTCGACGTCTATCGCAACGCGCACCCGCGAGCGTGAGCGTGCGGTGATGCCGCGTCCCCCGTTCGTCCTGAGTAGCCATTGAGCGAAGTCGAAATGGCGTATCGAAGGATCGCCACGGGTGCTTCGATACGGTGCTTCGACAGGCTCAGCCCCTACTCAGCACGAACGGCGATTTTTGGCGGCTCCGCGCGGCTTCGCCTGTCGAACCAGGACCGGATCACCGCTCCGCCCGCGGCTTCCAGGTGACGACGCGATAGACGTAGCCGACAACGATGATGACGGAGAGGGCGATGGTGACCGGGCCGACATATTGCTCCAGCTCGCGGAAGTTGGAGCCGAAGTAGAGCCCGGCCCAGGCGAGCACCGCGTTCCAGATCGCGCTGCCGGTGAAGGTCGCCAGGATGAAGCGCCAGTGCGGCATGCAGGCCATGCCGGCGGGCAGCGACACCATGGTGCGGAAGGTGGGCAGGAAGCGGAACACGAACACCACCCAGGCGCCGCGCGCGTAAAAGAAGCGCTGGAGCTTCTCCACATCCTCCCACTCCAGCGTCAGCCAGCGGCCCCAGCGGTCGACGAAGGGCTTGAGGCCGAGGTAGCCGAAGCGCCGGCCGAGCGCGTACCAGAAATAGTTGCCCGCAACCGACCCGACCGTGCCCCACAGTACCAGCGGCGCCATCGACATGGTGCCGCGGGCGACCGCCATGCCGCCCAGCCCCATGATCACTTCCGACGGAACCGGCGGCACGACGTTCTCGAGCGCCATCAAGAGGGCGATGCCGAGGTAGCCGCCCCAGGCGATCGCATCGAGGATGAAGTCGGTCATGACGAGGCTAACGCGCTAGATGCGGGGCGGGGGCCAAGTTCAGCCGCGTTCTGCTACCCGCCGCTCGATCGCGTCCCAGATCATCGCGCCGGTGTCGGTGCCGTTGAAGCGGTCGATCGCGACGATGCCGGTGGGGGAGGTGACGTTGATCTCGGTCAGCCACTTGCCGCCGATCACGTCGATGCCGACGAACAGCAGCCCGCGGCGCCGGAGCTCCGGGCCGAGTTCCGCGCAGATCTCGCGCTCGCGCTCCGTGAGTTCGGTCTTCGCCGCCGACCCGCCGACCGCCAGGTTGGAGCGGATCTCGCCCTCGCCCGGCATGCGGTTGATCGCGCCTGCCACCTCCCCGTCGACCAGCACGATGCGCTTGTCGCCCTCCACGATCTCCGGGAGGAACGCCTGCACCATGTGCGGCTCGCGATAGGCGGTGTTGAACACCTCGATCAGCGAGGAGAGGTTCTGCCCGTCTTGGTCGATCTTGAAGATCGCTTTGCCGCCGTTGCCGTGGAGCGGCTTCACCACGATCGAGCGATGCTCGGCCAGGAACAGCCGCGCTTCCTCGACCGATCGCGTGACCAGCGTCGGCGGCATGAAGTGCGCATAGTCGAGCACGAACAGCTTTTCGGGCGCATTGCGGACGTTGGCGGGGTCGTTCACCACCAGCGTGCGATCGGTGATGCGGTCGAGCAGGTGGGTGGCGGTGATGTAGCCGAGGTCGAAGGGCGGGTCCTGGCGCATCAGCACCACGTCCGCCTGGTCGCCCAGGTCGAGCTTCACGGGATCGCCGAAGCTGAAGTGGTTGCCCTCCACCCGCTGCACCGTCACCGGATGCGCGCGCGTCCAGACGCGTCCGGCCTGGTAGTTCAGGTCCTCTGCCGCATAGTGAAACAGCCGGTGCCCGCGCGCCTGTGCCGCCAGCATCAGCGCGAAGCTCGAGTCGCCTGCGATGTTGATCGAATGGAGCGGATCCATCTGGACGGCGACGGTCAGCGGCATGCGGGAACTCCTTGTTGCCCGCGGGAGGTAGGCGCGGGCGCGGGGATTGTCACGGGTGGGCGGGGCGGATCCGGTCCGAACTGTTTGCGCTCTCCCCTAAGCCCGTTCGTCTCGAGCGGTATCCTCCCCAGACCCGTTCGCCTCGAGTAGCCGTCGAGCTTGTCGAGACGGCGTATCGAGAGGTCGGTCGTTGTGGCTCTCTCGATACGGGCTCTCGACAAGCTCGATCCCTACTCGAGACAAACGGGGAGGGGAGAGGGTGGTAACCTGATCCCCGCTCACCCGATCCACGCATTCTCGATGTGACGTACCTGAACGCCGCGCGCGACCAGCACCACGTCGATGCGGATGTCGTCGTCCGGCCCGGCGTAGCGCGGCATCAGCATCTCCGCCGCCGCGGCCACCCGTCGCAGGCGCCGCTCGTCGATGGCGAGGTCGAGTGCCGCCGCGCTCCCGCGCGCCTTTACCTCCACGAACGCCACCACCGATCCGCGTCGCGCGACCAGGTCCACCTCGCCGGCGCGCGTGCGGACCCGCCGGTCAAGGATCCGCCAGCCCTTTAGCCGCAGGTACCAGGCCGCCCAGCGCTCGCCCGCGCGGCCCTGCGCCTCGGCCGCGCGGCGGTCCCTCATTGGCCCTTCAATTCCATCGCCCGCGCGTAGAGTAGCTTGCGGTCGAGCCCGAGCTTCTTGGCGACTTCGCCCGCCGCCTTGGAGACGGGGAGGCGGCCGAGGGCTTCGACGAGCGCGGCATCGGCGGTGTCCGCGTCGGCCGGGGGTGCTTCGCCGGGCGGTGCCACGACGATCACGATCTCCCCCTTGGGCGGGGCCTCGGTATAGCGTTCGGCGAGTTGGGAGAGCGTGCCGGTCACGCATTCCTCGAACTTCTTGGTGATCTCGCGCGCGACCGCGGCTTCGCGGTCGCCGAGTCCCTCGGCGAGGGCCGCAAGGGTCGCGGCGAGGCGTGGGCCGCTTTCGTAGAGCACCAGGGTCGCGCGTACCGCCGCGATCTCGGCGATCGCCTCGGCACGGGCATGCTGCTTGGGCGGCAGGAAGCCGAGGTAGAAGAAGCGGTCGGTCGGAAGCCCCGCGAGCGTCAGCGCGGAGATCGCCGCGCAGGGCCCCGGCACCGTCACCACCAGATGGCCTGCCGCGCGCGCATCGCGCACCAGCTTGTAGCCGGGGTCTGAGATCAGCGGCGTGCCCGCGTCGGACACCAGGGCCACCGCCTCGTGCCCCATGCGCGCGACCAGCCCGGGCCGGACCCCTTCGGCGTTGTGGTCGTGATACGGCACCATCGGCCGCTTGGTGCCGATGTGGCGGAGCAGGCCGGCGGTGACGCGGCTGTCCTCCACCGCGATCACGTCGGCGGCCGACAGCACCGCCGCCGCGCGGGGGGAAAGGTCGCCGAGATTGCCGATCGGGGTCGCGACGATGTAGAGGCCGGGGGATAGTGGTGCGTTCATCAGGGGAATGTCATGGCAGAGGCGGCAACCGTACCGCAATGGACGCGTCGATTGATCCGCACGGCGGCCGTCGCGGGAGCGCTGCTGCTGGCGGGGTGCCAGACGCTGGTACCGCGGGGGGTGCCGGACCGCGCGCCGCCGCCGCCCAAGGAGCAGCCGACGCAGGGCACCGGCCCGGAAACGGTCCAGCCGGGGATCCCGGAGGACAAGCAGCGCCACCGCGTCGCGCTGCTGGTGCCGCTCACCGGCCCCAATGCCGGCGTGGGCCAGAGCCTCGCCAACGCGACCCAGCTCGCGCTGCTCGATTCGCGCAGCGAGCAGGTGCGGATCACCACCTATGACACCGCGACCGGCGCGGCGGCGGCGGCGCAGCGCGCGCTGGCGGAGGGCAATCGCCTGATCCTGGGGCCGCTCCTGTCCGAGGACGTGCGCGCGGTGGCGCCGATCGCCAAGCGTGCGGGCGTGCCGGTGCTGAGCTATTCCAACGACATCACCGTCGCGGGCAACGGCGCCTATGTGATGGGCTATTCGCCGTCGCAGTCGATCAGCCGCGTCGTGGACTATGCCAAGCAGACCGGCATCACCAGCTTTGCCGGGCTGGTGCCGACCGGCGTCTATGGCCAGCGCGCCTCCACCGCCTTTCTGCGCGCGGTCGAGAGCGCGGGCGGGCAGGTCGTGTCGCTCCAGACCTACAACCGCGGCAACGGCGGCATTGCCGCGGCGGTCACGCGCCTGCCCAAGAACTCGCCCTATCAGGCGGTGCTGATCGCCGATGCCGCCGGCACGGCCGCCACCGCGGTGCCGCTGCTGCGCCGCGAGGCGGCAACCGCGCGGGTACTGGGCACGGAGTTGTGGAACACCGATTCCGCGGTGGGCAGCAACGCGGCGCTGAACGGCGCCTGGTTCGCGAGTGTCTCCGACGGGCTCTATCGCCAGTACGCCACCAAGTACCGGGCGCGCTTCGGCACCGCGCCGTACCGCCTGTCGAGCCTCGGCTACGACTCGGTGCTGCTCACCATCCGCATCGCGCGGGAATGGAAGGTGGGCGACCGCTTCCCGGAAGCCAAGCTGACCGATAGCGGCGGCTTTGCGGGCCTCGACGGCGCCTTCCGTTTCGGCCGCGACGGCATCGCCGAGCGCGCGCTGGAGGTGCAGGAAGTGCGGGGCGGCACCACCGCCACGGTCTCTCCGGCACCGCGTTCGTTCGAGTAGGGCGACACCCATTCTTGTACCCCGGCGAAGGCCGGGGCCCAGTTGCGGGGCACGTAGAAGAGGTCCCGAACCTCGCGACCGCCTTCCCACCTGGGCCCCGGCCTTCGCCGGGGCACGGGGTGGCGGTAGCTAGCCTCGCGCCACTTCCCGCAGCACCGCATCGAGCAGCGGCATGCCTGCGGGGGTGAGCGCCAGCCGGTCGCGGTCGTGCGCCACCAGGCCCTGGGTTGCGAGGCGTTCGACCGCCTTAAGGTCGACCACTTGGTCGATGGTCGTTCCGCCCAGCGCCGCGACGCGGGTCAGGTCGATGCCCTCGCGCATCCGCAAGCCCATCACCAGCGCCTCCGTCACGCGCTCGGCCGGGGCGAGCGCGACTTCGCTCTCGGCGCCGTGGCCGTTGCGCGCGACTGCGGCCAGCCAGTTCTCCGGCTTCTTGCGGCGGAAGGTCGCGATGCCCTCGCGCCGCCCGTGGGCGCCGGGGCCGACGCCCGCATAGTCGCGGTAGCGCCAGTAGGTGAGGTTGTGGCGGCTCTCCGCCCCAGGGCGCGCGTGGTTCGACACCTCGTAGAGCGGCAGCCCGGCGGCAGCGGTGCGTGCCTGGGTGGTCTCCCACAGGTCCGCCGCCAAGTCCTCGTCGGGCAGCGTCAGCGCGCCCTTGGCCGCCAGCGTGGCAAAGCGCGTGCCCGGCTCGATCGTCAGCTGGTAGAGCGACAGGTGCTCGGTCCCGAAGCCGAGCGCACGGTTCAGCTCGGCTTCCCATGCGGCAAGGCTCTGGCCCGGCCGGGCATAGATGAGGTCGAAGCTCACCCGCCCGAAATGGCGCTGGGCGGTCGCGAGCGCGGCGAGGCCCTCGTCCACGCCGTGCGCGCGGCCGAGAAAGGCGAGCGCCTCGTCGTCCAGCGCCTGGAGCCCCAGCGACACGCGGTTGACGCCGGCCGCGGCGAGGTCCGCGAAGCGGGCTGCCTCCACCGACGAGGGGTTGGCCTCCAGCGTGATCTCGATGCCGGGCTCGGCCGGCCAGGCGCTCGTCGCCGCTTCGATGATGGCGGCGACGGTTGCCGGCGGCATCAGCGAGGGGGTGCCGCCGCCGAAGAAGATCGACGCGAGCCGCCGCCCGGGCAGGCGTTCCGCCTCATAGGCCAAGTCGGCAAGCAGCGCGTCGCGCCACGCCTGCTGGTCCACCACGTCGCGCACATGGCTGTTGAAGTCGCAATAGGGGCATTTGGAGACGCAGAACGGCCAATGGACGTAGAGCGCCAGCGGGGCGCCCGAGGAGGTTTGTTCCGGGAACATCGCCGCCCCATATGGTGCGCATGCGAGCGAGGCAAAACATCCTGTGGGCGATGCTGGCGATGCTGGCCGCCTGTTCGTCCCCGGAAGGGGCAGACCGCGTGGTCGAGGCGCGCACGTTCAAGGGCACGGCGCCCCGCGGGGCGACGCTGCTGCGCCAGGCGATGCAGCAGGGGCATGATGCCGCGCGGGCGGAGGTCGGCCTGCCGCCGCTCGTCTGGTCGGACCAGCTTGCCGAAGGTGCCCGCGCCTATGCGCAGACGCTGGCGCGGACCGGGCGCTTCGAACATTCGCCGGAGTCGCAGGCGGCGAACCGCATCGGCGAGAATCTGTGGACCGGCACGCGCGGCGCCTATCGCTATGAGGAGATGATCGGTCACTGGCGCGGCGAGAAGCGCGACTATCTCCACCAGCCGGTGCCGAACTTCTCGCGCACCGGCCGGTGGCAGGACGTGGCGCATTACGGCCAATTGGTGTCGCGTCGGACGCTGCGATACGGCTGCGCGCTCGCGAGCAGCAAGCGCGACGACTATCTGGTGTGCCGCTACGACCCGCCGGGCAATCTGGTCGGCGTACGCGTCTATTAGCCCTCGTCCCGGGGACGCGGCGCTACAACATAGGTAAAGACCGAAGCCATTGCCGCTGGCGCTCGCTTGGTTCAAACCGCGGGCATGGCGCTTCAGCAGCACGTCGAAATCCCGTTGGGTGGCCAGATCGTCGATCCCGAGCTTCCCCAGCGGCGCCTGGCCCTGGTCGCCGAAGCGGCAGAGGGGCTGCTGGCGGCAGAGGATCCTGCCCGCATGGTCGACGAACTGTTCGGCCTGATCCAGTCGGAGCTGCGGCTGGACGTGTTCTTCAACTACCGCCTGGAAGCCGGCCGGCTAGTGCTGGAGGCGCATGGCGGATTGACGCCGGAACAGGCGGCCGCGGGCGCCGAGCTGGATTTGGGGCAGGCCGTCTGCGGGTGCGCCGCCCGCGACCGGCAGCGGTTCCATGTGACGGGCGTGCAGCAGTCCGAGGACCCGCTGGTCGCGTTCGTCCGGGATGTGGGCCTGGACGCCTATGCGTGCACGCCGCTGCTGCACGGGGACCAGCTGATCGGGACGCTCGGCTTCGGGCGGAAATGGGCCGATCGCTTCACCGACGACGAGCTCAGCTTCCTCCACACGCTGTGCCATTTCGTGGCGCTGGCGAAATACCGGCTGATGGTCGAGCAGGAGCTGCGGGCGGGGATCGAGCAGCGGGACAAGCTGCTGGGCGAGCTCAACCACCGGGTGCGCAACGCCTTGCAGCTCGCCGTCAGCGTGGTGCGCCTGGAAGTGACCTCCGCGGAGGATCGTGCCTTCTCCGACGCGCTGCTGCGGGCTGCCGACCGGATCGAGGTGATCGCGTCGGCCCATCGCCCGCTCTATGCCTCGGACGATCCGAGCACCGTCGCCGTTGCCGATCTTTTGACGGCAGCCGGCGGTGGTTCGATCGACGGATCCCTGACCGTGAAGGACGGGGCCGGTGCGAAGCTGCCGATCGAGCAGGGCGTGGCCCTGGCGCTTCTCGTCCACACGGCCTTTGCGGAAGGCGGCGCGCCGGATCAGCCCGCGTCGGTGGAAATCGCGGAGCAGCCGGGCGGGACCGGGATGGACGTGACGCTGGCCGGCGTGCGCACGGGGGCGGACGCCCTCTCCGGGCGACTCGCGCGGGCGCTGCTGCGGCAGTTGAACGGCGTCGTCGAACCCGGGGCGGACGGCCTCACGATCCGCATCTCGACTGCCAACAAGAGCTGAAGACGTTCCGATGTTCAATCTGCTGATCGTCGAAGACGAAGCGCTGATCGCGATGATGATGGAGGACGCGCTGATCTCCCGCGGGCACCGGGTGGTCGGTGTGGCGGATACGCTTCCGTCCGCGCTCGATCTCGCCGGCGCGCACGCGATCGACCTGGCGCTGTGCGACGTGCGCCTCGCGAACGGCGACAGCGGCGTCGAGGTCGCGACGCGACTGGCGCAGCAAGGCATCCCGGTCGTCTATGTGAGCGGCAACTGCCCGGCGGACGCGCCGCACCCGCTGGTGATCGGCTGCGTCAACAAGCCGGTGCCGGTCGCCGCGCTGCATGCGACGGTGCTGGCGGCCTGCCAGATCGCGAAGGCCGACGAGCCGGTCGCCGTCCCGCCCGCGCTGACGCTGTACCGCTGACCGTCCTTCCGCGCGGCAGCCCTATTGCAGGTGCCGCTCCGCCTCGCGCGCCATGATCGTGAGCAGGGTCGGGTCGAAGGGCGTGGTGCGGGGCGTGCTGTCGGCGACGCAGAGCGCGCCTAGCGCATGGCCGTTGCCGTCGAGCACCGGCACCCCGGCATAGAAGCGCAGGAAGGGCTCGGCCTGTACGGTCTCATAATGGACAAAGCGGGGATCCGCGCGCGTGTCGGGCACGATCAGCGGCTCACCGGGCGTGTGGATCGTGGTCGCGCAGATCGCGGTGTCGCGGCTCGTCTCGCGGGTGTTCAGCCCATGCTCGGCAAGCAGGACCTGCGTGCGCTTGTGGATGATGGAGACGGCCGCGAAGGCGGTGCCGTAATGGGCAGCGGTCAGGTCGACGATCCGCTTCAACTCGGGATGGCCGTGCAGGGCCAGCGCGCCGCTCTCGTCGACGGCCCCCTGTCGCTTCCGCTCCTTGTCGAAAGCGCTCATCCATGCGCTCATATGCTGCACTGGACGCCTCCCCCAATCGCCCCAACATCCGGGACTCGGATGTCGGCACGCCTTGCGCGTACCCGCCGGAATTTCGTCAATATTGCGAGCCGCTCGCACAGTAAAGAGCCGTTCGGATCCGGCGAGGTCAGGAAAAATAGGGGTGTTCGTCGGCACTTATGCTGAGGGAGACTTTGCCGGGCCGCGGGTTCGTCCCGAAATGGAGCAGTCGATCTCGACGCTCGACTGTGCCGGCGGCGGGTGCCGAGGCGCCCGCCGCCCGCTGCCGGATCAGAGGACTGCTGCCACCAGCTGACGGAAGGCGTCGGCGCGGTGGCTGATCGCATGCTTTTCCTGCGGGTCGATCTCGCCGAAGCTCTGGTCCATGCCGTTGGCGATGAACATGGGGTCGTAGCCGAAGCCGAGCTTCCCGCGCGGCGGCCACACCAACGTGCCGTCGACGCGGCCCTCGAACCATTCGACGTGGCCGTCCGGCCAGGCGAGCGCCAGCGCGCACACGAAGTGCGCGTCGCGGCTGACGTCCGGGCCGAGCGCGGCCAGCCGTTCCTCGACCAAGCGCATGGCGAGGTCGAAGTCCTTGGCCTCGCCGCCCCAGCGCGCGGAAAAGATGCCGGGCTCGCCGCCCAGCGCCTCGACGCACAGCCCGCTGTCGTCGGCCAGCGCCGGCATGCCCGACAGATCGGCCGCCTGGCGCGCCTTCAGCTCGGCATTGGCGACGAAGGTCGTGCCGGTCTCCTCGGGCTCCGGCAGGTCGAGCGCGCCCGCGGAGATCGGCTCGATGCCATAGGGGCCGAGCAGCTCGGCGATCTCGCGCACCTTGCCCGGATTGTGGCTGGCGATCACCAGCTTGCCCGGCGAGAGCTTGCGGATCGCCTGGGGCTCGGGGCCTTCGCCGCTCACCGGCCGGCGGCCTTGAGCTGGGCGGCGAAGATTTCGCCGCAGCCGATGCGGGCGAGGCGCAGCAGGCGGAGCAGCGCTTCCTCGTCGTAGCACGCACCCTCGGCGGTCGCCTGGACTTCGGCGATGTTGCCGTCGCTGGTCAGCACGAAATTGGCGTCGGCGTCGGCGGCCGAGTCCTCAGGATAGTCGAGGTCGAGCACCGGCGTGCCCTCATAGATGCCGCAGCTGACGGCGGCGACCTGGCGGGTGATCGGGTCGGCCGTGAGCTTGCCGGCGGCCATCAAGCCATCGACCGCCAGGCGCAGCGCCACCCAGGCGCCGGAGATGGAGGCGGTGCGGGTGCCGCCGTCGGCCTGGATCACGTCGCAGTCGATCGTGATCTGGCGCTCGCCCAGCGCCTTGAGGTCGCAGACGGCGCGCAGGGAGCGGCCGATCAGCCGCTGGATCTCCTGGGTGCGGCCGGACTGCTTGCCCTTGGCCGCCTCACGGCTGCCGCGGGTGTGGGTGGCGCGCGGCAGCATGCCGTATTCGGCCGTCACCCAGCCTTCGCCCTTGCCGCGCAGGAACGGCGGTACGCGCTCTTCGACGGAGGCGGTGACCAGCACCTTGGTCTCGCCGAAGCCGATCAGCACCGAACCTTCGGCGTGACGGGTGAAGTTGGGCTGGATCGAGATGGCGCGCATCTCGTCGGGGGCGCGGCCGGATGGGCGCATGGGTTCAGTCTCCTGCAAGATCGTTGGCGGCACCTAGACCGCCGACGGGCGTTCCGCCAGTCCGACGAAACAGGGAGACGAGGCTTGATCCGGTTGACGATGATGATGGCGGGCGCGGCACTGGCGCTGGCGGCGTGCACCTCGAACGGCGGCGGCACGGCGTCTGCGGGCAGCGAGGCTGCGACCGCGGCGGGCGAGACGATCCGCTTTGCCACCGATCGCTGCTTCGGCACCTGCCCGGTGTACAGCGTGACCGTGCGGCCGGACGGCACCGGCACGTTCGAGGGGCAGCAGTTCACCGCCGTCACCGGCGCGCGCGATTTCACGCTGACGCCGGCCCAATATCGCGCCTTTGCCGATCGGCTGGCCGCGTTCCGTCCGGAAGAGCGCGAGCGCCGGGTCGAGCCGGGCTCGCCGCTGTGTCCCAACCATGCGACCGACATGTCCTCGGTGGACGTGACCTGGTCCGGCGGGGCGGGGGGCACGCGGCACCTCCACCAGTATCTCGGTTGTGTCGGCGAGGATGACCGAGACACCCGTACGGCGCTGCGCACCGCACCCGAGCTGCTGCCGATCGCAGCGTTCCTCGGCGAGCGGCCGGTCGGGCGCTGAGGGCTCCACCTCCACGGGGAAGCGCCAGCCCCACATACCGTACCCCGGCGAAGGCCGGGGCCCAGTTGCGGCGTCGTGGGTGAGGGCGCACTGTCCCTTCCACAAACTTTCCCAACTGGGCCCCGGCCTCCGCCGGGGTACGAAGAAGGGAAGCCCAAGTACGGAGCACGGTAGTGGGTGGGGAGGGGCCCGATACCCGCCAACGGAAACCCAGCACCGGCATTTCACTTCTGGAGCAGGCGCACGGCAGCCCCTACATGACACCCATGAACCCGCCGATCACCGAGCTGACCGACCGCGCGCGCGACGTGTTCCGCCAGGTGGTGGAATCCTACCTCGAATCCGGCATGCCCGTCGGTTCGCGCACCATCGCCCGGATGTCCGGGCTGAACCTGTCGCCGGCCTCGATCCGCAACGTCATGCAGGACCTGGAGGAGGCGGGGCTGCTGGCGGCACCCCACACCAGCGCCGGCCGCATGCCGACCGACCAGGGGCTGCGCCTGTTCGTCGACGGCATGATGCACGTGATGGAGCCCTCCGCTCAGGAGCGCGCCGCGATCGAGGCGCAGGCGAGCATCGCCGGCTCGATCGAGGAGGCGCTGGCCGGTACCACCGCCACGCTGTCCGGCCTGTCGGCGTGCGCGGGCATGGTGATGGTGCCCAAGCGCGACGTGGTGATGCGCCAGTTCAGCTTCGCGCCGCTGGGCCACGACCGCGCGCTCGCGGTGCTGGTCGGTTCGGACGGCTCGATCGAGAACCGGGTGGTCGAGCTGCCGCCCGGCATGACCGCGTCGGCGCTGGTGGAGGCGTCCAACTATCTCACCGCCCGGCTGGGCGGCCAGACGCTGGCCGAGGCACGCACCGGCATCGAGCAGGAGATCCAGGCCGAGCGTGCCGCGCTGGACGAGGCGGCGCGGACGCTGGTGTCGCGTGGCCTGGCGCTGTGGAGCGAAGACGGCGACCGGCGGCCGGTGCTGATCGTCCGCGGCCAGGCGCGGCTGCTCGATCCCTCCGCCGCCGCCGACCTCGACCGGGTGCGCCAGCTGCTCGACGAGCTGGAGGGCAAGGAGGAGATCGCCCGCCTGTTGGCCTCGGCGAGCGAAGGCGATGCCGCGCGCATCTTCATTGGCTCGGAAAACAAGCTGTTCGCGCTGTCTGGCTCGTCGGTGATCGCCAAGCCCGTGCGCGCGCTCGATGGCCGTGTGGTCGGCGTCGTCGGGGTGATCGGCCCTGTGCGGTTGAACTACGCGCGAGTCGTGCCCATGGTGGACTTCACTGCCGCAACGCTCACGCGTCTGCTGGCCTGATGCTCGAGAGAAGAGAATGACCCAGGAAGAGAACACCCCGAACGCGACCCCCGAAGACCTGCGCGAGGAGACCGCACAGGAGGCGCCGGAGGTTGCCGAGCACGACCGCGCAGGCGAACTGGAGGCGGAGCTCGCCGAGACCAAGGCGCAGCTGCTCTATGCCCGGGCCGACATCCAGAACGTGCGCCGCCGCGCCGAAAAGGAAGTGGCGGATGCGCGCGCCTATGCCGCGACCGGCTTTGCCCGCGACATCCTCTCCGTCGCCGACAATCTGTCGCGCGCGCTGTCGGCGATCCCGGCGGAGCTGCGCGAGGACGAGAAGATGAAGGGCCTGATCACCGGCCTGGAAGCGACCGGCCGCGAGCTCGACAGCGTGTTCGCACGTCACGGCATTTCGCGCATCGTCGCCCAGGGCGAAGCGCTCGATCCCAACCGTCACCAGGCGATGCTGGAGATCCCCAGCAACGATGCGGAGCCGGGCACGATCGTGCAGGAAATCCAGACCGGCTACATGATCAAGGACCGGCTGCTGCGCCCGGCGCTGGTGGGTGTCGCCAAGAAGCCGGACGCCTGACGCGACCGGCGGCGCACGCGGCGACGCGGTCATGAGCCCAGGCGCGCCCAGTGCGCTGAACCTCCCGCGCTTCGAGCATCTTGCCAACCGCCGCGCGATCATCGATCGCGGGGCGCTGGCGGAGCAGCTTGCTGCGCTCGAAGCACCGGACACGGCGTCCTTGCGGCGCGCGGCCAGCGCGCTGCTGCGGGATGCGCTCGACCGCGGCCGTGCGGAGATCGCGCGTCGGTTCGAGGAGAAGCCGACGCAGGGGCTCCAGACCGCGGCTGCCGGCGCCTATCTGACGGACCGGCTGCTGCGGCTGCTGCTCGACTTCATCGTCACGCGCCTCCACCCCAATCCGAACCCGACGGCGGCCGAGCGGATGACCATGATCGCGGTCGGCGGCTATGGCCGGGGCGAGATGGCGCCCTTCTCGGACGTCGACATCGGCTTCCTCACGCCCTGGAAACAGCCGGCCTGGTGCGAGCAGGTGATCGAGTCAGTACTCTATGCACTGTGGGACATCGGGCTGAAGGTCGGCCATTCGTCCCGCTCGCTCGACGAGATGATCCGCCAGGCGCGGGCCGACCATACGGTGCGCACGGCCCTGCTGGAGGGGCGGTTCCTGTGGGGCGACTCGGCCCTGTACGACGAAGCCGCCGCCCGCTTCATGAGCGAGGTCCAGGCCGACGGCGCCCGCCAGTTCGTGGCCGAGAAGCTCGCCGAGCGGGAAGCGCGCCACCTCAAGATGGGCGACAGCCGCTACGTCGTCGAACCCAACGTGAAGGAGGGCAAGGGCGGCCTCAGGGACCTCCACGCGCTCTTCTGGATCGGCAAGTTCGCCTATGGCGTGCGCCGCGCGGCCGAGCTGGTGGACCGCGGCCTGTTCACGCCCCAGGAATACCGCCAGTTCCAGCGCGCCGAGAACTTCCTCTGGGCGGTGCGCTGCCACCTGCACCTGATCGCCGGCCGCGCCGAGGAGCGGCTGACCTTCGACGTGCAGCGCCAGATCGCGGAGCGGATGCGCTACGCCGACCGGCCGGGCAAGCCCAAGGTCGAGCGGTTCATGCAGTTCTATTTCCTGCAGGCTAAGCGCGTCGGCTATCTGAGCGGGCTGTTCCTGGCGCATCTGGACGAGAAGTTCGCCGGGCGCGGGCGCCGCTTCGGCCTGCCGCAGCTGCGCCGCCGGCCGAGCCGGCTCAAGGGTTTCGTGCTCGACCGCGGTCGCCTGGCGCTGCCGCACGACCGCTTCTTTGCCGAGGACCCGGTGCGGCTGGTGGAGATCTTCGCGCTGGCGGATCTGCACGCGGTGGAGGTGCATCCGCTGGCGATGCGGGCGGCCGCGCGCGACGCGCACCTGATCACCGACCATCGCCGCGATCCGCGCGCCAACGCGCTGTTCCTGGACGTGCTGACCTCGCCGCGCACCCCGGAAAAGGTGCTGCGCTGGATGAGTGAGGCCGGGGTGCTCGGCCGACTGGTGCCGGACTTCGGCCGTGTCGTCGCGCAGATGCAGTTCGACATGTACCACCATTATACGGTGGACGAGCACACCATCCGCGCGATCGGCCTGCTCAACCAGATCGAGCGCGGCGAGCTGATGCAGGACCATTCGCTGTCGTCGGCGCTGTTTCCGGGCGTCGTCCAGCGGCGCGCGCTCTATGTGGCGGTGTTCCTGCACGACATCGCCAAGGGGCGGGACGGCGACCATTCGATCCTGGGCGCGGCAGTCGCCGAGCGGCTGTGCCCGCGCTTCGGCCTGACCGCGGCCGAGACGGAAACCGTCGCCTGGCTGGTCCGCCACCACCTGCTGATGTCGGCGACGGCGTTCAAGCGCGACCTGTCCGACTTCAAGACCATCCTCGATTTCGCGGAGGTGGTGCAGAGCCCGCAGCGGCTGCGCATGCTGCTGATCCTGACGGTGGTCGACATTCGCGCGGTGGGGCCGGGCATCTGGAACGGGTGGAAGCGCCAGCTGCTCGCCACCCTGTTCGATTCGGCCGAGGAGGTGCTGCGGCTGGGCCACAAGCAGCGCGGGCGCGGCGAGCGCATCGCCGCCAAGCAGGAGGCGCTGCAGCAGGCGCTCGGCTGGGATGCGGAGCGGCTCGCAAGCTTCGTGGGCCAGTTGCCCGAAGCCTATTGGGTGGCGGAGCCGAGCGACGTGCTGGTCCGCAACGCGCGGCTGATCGACGGGGCAGGGGACGCGCCGCTCGCGATCGATACGGTCGCCGACCCGGAGCGCGATGCGACGCTGGTGACGGTGCACGCGGCCGACCATCCCGGCCTGTTCTACCGAATCGCCGGCGCGATCCATGCGGCGGGCGGCAACATCATCGACGCGCGCATCCACACGACGCGCGCCGGCATGGCGCTCGACAATTTCCTGGTCCAGAACCCGCAAGGGGGCCGCTTCGACGACGAGGGCCAGCTGGAGCGGCTGCGCACCGGCATCGCGGACGCGCTGGCCAACCGTGCCCGCCTGACCGAGCGCCTGTCCGCCAAGCCGCTGCCGCACCCGCGGGCCGGCGCCTTTTCGATCACCCCCAACGTGCTGATCGACAACCAGGCGTCGAACCGCTTCACCGTGGTGGAGGTCAACGCCCGCGACCGCCCCGCGCTGCTCCACCATCTCGCGCACGCGCTGTTCCAGTCGAAGGTAACGATCCACTCCGCGCATGTCGCGACCTTCGGCGAGCGGGCGGTCGACACCTTCTACCTCACCGACCTGACCGGCGACCGCATCACCGCCTCCGCGCGCATCCGCGCGCTGGAGGCGCGGCTGCTGGAGGCGGCGGGGGGATCGGCGGAGGTGGGGGCGTAGCCCCGACGTGCTCCTGCGCAGGCAGGAGCCCAGGGTGACAGAGCGTGACGCCTGCCGCGCAGGTGGAGGACCGTAACGAACGCTTCGGCCCGGTATCAGGCCGATCTGCACCAAACAGAAGACGGAAAGTCTTGGCAGCGCACTGGCCGCTTCGGGCTGCAGCTAAGCGCTTAGCGGGCGTTATCTCCGGCGAGGCGATCGAGCCATGCCTGGGCCTGTTTAGGCTCACCCACCGCTTCTGGCCCGACCGGCCCGCGTGACGCTGCGAACTGTTGGTGCAGCTCGTACGGCGGCATGCCTAATCGAGCCCGCGCGCCATCGATGGCATCACCAAGCTCGTTCAGATTGTCGATGACCGCAGTGACCGCCGCGGGCGTCCAGCGGTCGCCGTTGTGGCCGAACAGACCCCATTTCCCTGCTGCCGTCGTCCGTAACGCCGCAACCAAGGCCGCCGCATACTCCGACTCCAATTCAGCCCTGCGCTCATCAAGACGAGCAAGTCGGTCCGCCTTTGCCATAGCGATCGCTAGAGCGGTTTCCGGTCCTTCTGAATCGTTGAGGATTCACACGGGCGCGGTTTTCTGATTCAGGCTTCTTGCCGGATTGGAGGCCGGCTCGGATGCCGCGAGTGCTGTCACAGGACCTTCGGGA
>NZ_JBBEFX010000015.1:0-85468 GCF_048058635.1 Sphingomonas sp. MJ1 (PH-R8) | reverse complement strand
GGGTAGACGCTTCCGGGCCCGTGTTCTGGATAGCGAGAGCGGGGGGGCATAAGGTCGCTATCCGAAGAACAAAACGTCGCTTGGGGGCGGTGGTTCCGGGGAAAAACGCTCGGAGAGATTCTTTTTTCCGCAGCGGCGTAACGACCCGCGGAAAGCCGTGGATCAGCGCGCCGAACGTGCGCTGATCGCAATTTCATAGGCGCCCACCAGCGGATCGTGGTGGAGAGGGGAGCGCAGCTGGCGCGAGAGGCCCAACAGCACCCGGCCATAGCGCGAGGCGACCAGCTCGCTCAGTTCGGCGCTTTCCACCAGCGCCGGCGAACTCACCCGCAACACCACCTGCTCGGGCTGCGACACCTTGGCCGAGATGCGGGCCTGGGTGCTCGGATTGACCATCATCGCCAGCTCGATCAGCTCGGTCAGCAGGAACGAGACGGCGACGCCGACGTCCTGCGACACCAGCAGCGGCTCGACATCGATGGTGATGCCGAGGCCGGAGGCGTGTTCGGGGGCGGTGGCACGGATGTTGGAGGCGAGTTCGCCGATCACCGCGCGCAGCTCCAGCCCGCGATTCTCCTCCAGCTCGGCGAAATGGTGGCGGTGCACCACCGCCAGCGCGTCCACCCGGCGCTGGATCGAGGCATAGGCCTCGCTCGCGTCGGCACTGGGCGCGCTGCGCGCATGGAAGTTGATCAGGCTGGCGATCACCTGGAGGTTGTTCTTGACCCGGTGATGGACCTCGCGCGTGAGCTTGGTCTGGCGCACCAGCCCTTCGGCGAGGTTGCCCTCATGCTCCTGCACCGTGCGGGTGATCGCCTGGAAGGTCTCGCCGAGCTCGGCGATCTCGTGGGCGGGGACCGCGCCATAGTCGACGCTGCGGATTACCTCGCCCGGGGTATAGGAGGCGACGCTCGCGCGCAGGCGGCGCAGCGGGCGGATCAGCAGGCGGTCCACCACGAACCAGCCGATGCCGGCGGCGGCGGCCCACATCAGCAGCGGCAGCAGCATCGCGACCAGCACGGGCGAGGTGATCGGGGCGCTGCGCACGGACATGGAGAAGGCGAGCTCGTCAAAGCCGAGCGGCACCACCAGCGTCTCGCGACGTTCGAGCGCTCCCCTGCGAGGCAGGCCCTGGAGCTGGAGCGGCATCTCGTCGCCACGCTGCAGCTCGGCAGCATAGGGGGGCACGAAGCCGCTCGGGCGGGCGACGTCGGCCAGCACTTCGGTCGGGAAGAAGGCGTCGGCACGCGTGCCGTTGGGCGCATCGGGCAGGTGGACCAGCAGGCCCTGCGCCGGGAGCAGCGTCACCTGGAGGCGGCCGGGATCGGACAGGGCGGGCAGCGGCACCGGCAATTGCGCACCGCACAGCGTGCGGCCGGTCGCATCGGCGATCTCGAAGCGGATGCCGGCGGCGGACTGCTGGGCGAAGATTCCCTGAACGCGGGCGCAGCTGGGCGCGTCCTGGACATCGCTGTCGATGGCCCGCAGCGCGACGCGTAGCGCCGTCAGGTCGCCGACGAGTTCGTTGGCAAGCGCACGCGACGCCTCCAGCCCGGCCACGCGCAGGCGCGCGCGCGTCTCTACGTCCACCGTCCGCGTCGTCTGCAGCGTCGCGAACAAGGCGATCAGCGCCAGCGGCAGCAGCGCGATGCTGAGAATCAGGAAAACACGCGCACCCGTCGTCAGGTGCTGAAACGCCGCCACAGGCACCATCGGCCTGCGGCGTTCGAGATCGTCTTCGGCCACGAAGGTGGCGCTATTTCAGCTTGCTGAGCAGGTCGAGCATCTCGTCGGGGATCTCTTCCCCAGCGGCATCCTGATAGACAGCGCGCAGCGCGTCACCGACGTTCTTCTGCTTGCCTTCCTCAGGCTTCTGCTTGCCGTCCGCGGTTGCGGCGCGTTCCTGCCGTTCCGTTTCGTTCGAACCCGTCACCAACTGCACACCCTAAGCCCCCTAAGCGCGGCACCCGTGCCGTGCACTACATGAACAAATGCGGCCACGCCAACCCGATGGATGCATGCAGCGGCTGCCCGCATCCGCATGCAGGCAAAGCACCGGCGCATGGCGTGAAACCAAATTCGTCCTCGTTGGTTCCAACCCCGACGCGAAATCGGGGGAGAGCGTCTCTTCCGCCGTCGTGAAAGTGAATTGCAAACGTTTGGACGGCTCCCCAGAATGGCCGTCCACCTCTGGAGGAGACCTACCCGATCATGTCGCTTGGACAGCAACTGGCGCCGCATCTTCCTTTCCTGCGGCGCTACGGTCGTGCGCTCACGGGCAGCCAGTCGGAAGGCGACCGCTACGTGCGCGCCGCCCTGGAGGCGATCGTGGCGGCGCCCGAGGAATTCCCGCGGGACGTCGATCCCCGGCTTGGCCTCTATCGTACCTTCCAGGCGATCTGGTCGTCGACTCACCCGGCCGAAGACGCCGCACGCGAAGAAGCGAGCGGGGACCAGGAAGCGATCGCGCGTGCCCGGCTCGCCCGCATCGCGCCGCTGTCGCGTCAGGCGCTGCTGCTGACCGCGATGGAAGGCTTCACCAACGAGGATACGGCCTATCTGATCGACACCAGCGAAGAAGAAGTCGAATCGCTGGTGGCCGAGGCGCTGCGCGAGATCGAGGCGCAGACCCGCTCGCGCGTGATGATCATCGAGGACGAGCCGCTGATCGCGATGGACCTGGAAACCATCGTGCGCGACCTGGGCCATGACGTGACCGGCGTCGCCGTCACCCGCGACGAGGCGGTGGCGCTGGCGATGGAGGATCGCCCGGGCCTGGTGCTCGCCGACATCCAGCTCGCCGACGACAGCTCGGGCATCGACGCGGTCAAGGACATCCTGGCCGAGTTCAACGTGCCGGTGATCTTCATCACGGCGTTCCCGGAGCGGCTGCTGACGGGCGAGCGGCCGGAGCCGACGTTCCTCATCACCAAGCCGTTCCAGCGTTCCACCGTCAAGGCGGCGATCAGCCAGGCGCTGTTCTTCGACCAGTCGACGGTGCCGACGATCTGATACGGAGCCAAAACGATCCTGGGGGGTTTAGGCAGAATGGTCGACGATAAGCGAACCCATCTGAACACCGATCGTGCCCGTGCGGGCACGACCCCCGGGATGACCCGCTACATCCTGGGGGTGTCGCTGGCGCTGGTGATCGTCATTTTCGCGATCATTCTCTGGTCCTGACCCGCGACCGGACGTCCGGCCGGCGCGCCCGCTGGCAATCGACGGACGCATCCCCTATGTTGGCAACACGGCGCCGTCGCGAGCTTGCGGCCGCCCACCGATCGGATTTTCATGACTGAACCGGAAGTTACGGGCGAAGAGACTGGTGCGACCGAGCACGTCGCGCTGTCCGACCCTGAGTTCAAGAAGCAGCTGGCGCAGGTCATCCCGCACCTGCGCGCCTTCGGACGCTCGCTTTCCGGCAGCCGCGATCTTGCCGACGACCTGGTCCAGGAAACGCTGTTGAAGGCATGGGCGGCGCGTCAGCGCTTCCAGGCCGGCACCAACATGCGTGCCTGGACCTTCATCATCCTGCGCAACCTCTATCTCTCCCAGATGCGCCGCGCGCGCTTCAAGGGCGAGTGGGACGATCTGGTCGCCGACCGCATCCTGGCGGCCCCGGCCAGCCAGGATCGCCACGTCGAGCTTTCCGACATGCAGCGTGCCCTTCTCCACCTGCCGCAGCCGCAGCGCGAGGCGCTGATCCTGGTTGGGGCGGGCGGCTTCGCCTATGAGGAAGCGGCCGAGATCTGCAACGTGGCGGTGGGCACCATCAAGAGCCGCGTCGCCCGCGGCCGCGTGGCGCTCGAGACCCTGCTGACCGAGGGCCAGCTTCCCACCCGTGCCTCGCACCCGGGCAATGGCGAGCAGAGCGCGCTCGAGGCGATCATGGGCGAGGTCAACGAGCTCAGCCGGGACCGCTGACGGCCGGCTCTGCCGGGCTTCTGCGCAGGCAGGGCCCGGGTCTCGCCGCGCAACGCCGGTGGCCGCGCGCCTGCCTCCGGGCCGGTGCGGCACTTTCCAGAACGAGAAGCAGGAACCGGGCGGCCAGGCTTCCGAGCCCGCGGCCGGCCGACGGGCTGCGTCAGTGTCGGTGGCTGATACCGTCCAGCAGGCGGAGGTAGGGCGCGAACTCGTCTGGCAAGTTCTCCATGCCGTCGAAGCTCTGACGAAGCGCGTTTCCGATCGCGTCGCGGGGCCGGGGGCGACGCACAACGACACCGCGCGACCTGTTCGCGTCAGAAACGGCATCGGGGGCCCGGCGGGGTGGCGAAGTAACCATCGGCCTAACAACTCAACATCTTGATATTTGTTGCTTTCGCATCGCGCTTTTGTCGTTGCGCCCGCGTCCCGAACCATCGCACCAGAGGGCATGGACCTGAACTCGGCAATTCTGCGCGCGCGGGAGCACTCCCCGTTTCTTGCCCGGCTGTTCGAGCTGGAGGCGCCGCTGCTCGACGGCGTATGGATGGATGACCCGCTTGCGCATGCACGGGTCGACGATCCGGACATGGCGGTCGCGCGGCGGCTGCGGATCGAGCGACGGCGCGTTGCGCTGCTGGTGGCGCTGGGCGACCTTTCGGGCGAATATGACCTGCGCCGCGTGACGGGGCTGCTCAGCGCCTTTGCCGATCATGCGCTCGACGTGGCGATCCGCGCGGCGATCGAGGAGCGGACGCCGGGCGCGCCGCCGCAGGGGTTCGTCGCGATCGCGCTCGGCAAGCAGGGGAGCCGCGAGCTCAATTATTCGTCCGATGTGGACCCGATATTCCTGTTCGACCGCGCGACGCTGCCGCACCGCGAGCGGGAGACGCCGGACGAGGCGGCGATCAAGATCGCTCGGCGCGCGACCGAACTGCTCCAGACGCGCGACGGCGACGGCTATGTGCTGCGCGTGGACCTGAGGCTGCGGCCTGCGCCCGAGGCATCGCCGATCGCGCTGCCGGTGGGCGCGGCGATCAGCTATTATGAATCGCAGGCGCTGCCGTGGGAGCGGGCGGCCTTCATCCGCGCGCGGGCGGCGGCGGGCGACCTGGCGCTGGGGCGCCGGTTCCTGGTCGCGATCCGCCCGTTCGTGTGGCGGCGCGCGCTCGATTATGGCGCGGTGGCGGAAATCCGGCAGATCTCCGGGCGGATCCGCGATCATTATGCGCAAGGCCAGGCGTTCGGCCCCGGCTATGACCTGAAGCGCGGGCGCGGCGGCATCCGCGAGGCGGAGTTCTTCGCCCAGGTGCACCAGCTGATCCACGGCGGTCGCGATCGCAGCCTGCGCGCGCCGGCGACCCTGGATGCGCTCGCCGTGCTCGCCCGGGCGGGCTGGATCGCCCCCGAACAGGCCGCCACGCTGGCGGAGGGCTACACGCTGTTCCGCACGATCGAGCACCGGTTGCAGATGGTGGACGATCGCCAGACGCACAGCCTGCCGACCTCGCCGGAGGCGCTGGACAATGTCGCGCGCCTGCACGGGCTGGCAGACGGCGGCGCCCTGCTCGACCTGCTGCGCCCGAAGGTGGAGGGCGTGGCGGCGGTGTACGACACGCTGGGCGCGACCGATCGGCCCGCGGTGCCGGGCGATCCGCAGCTGCTGGAGGCGCGGCTGGGCGAGCTCGGCTTCGACCCCGCCGACCAGGCGGCGCGCCGCATCGCCGACTGGCGCAGCGGCCGCTATCCCGCGCTCCGCAGCCCGGCGGCCCGCACCGCGCTGGAGGCGGCGCTGCCGGAGATGCTGAGCAGCCTGGCGAGCGCGAGCGACCCGTACCAGGCGCTGATCCGGCTCGACGGCATGCTGGGGCGGCTGCCGAGCGCGATCAACCTGTTCCGCCTGCTGGAGGCGCAGCCGGCGCTCGCCAAGCTGCTGAGCGCGATCCTCTGCCATGCGCCGACCCTGGCGGAGGCGCTCGCCCGGCGGGCGACGCTGCTCGATGGGCTGATCGATGCGAGCGCGCTGGAGCCGGTGGGGGAAGGGGCGGAGCTTGCGGCCGAGATGGTCCCGCGCGAGGCGGGCGCGTCCTATGAGGCGGTGCTCGACCATGCCCGCGCGATCGTGGGCGAGAAGCGCTTTGCGCTCGGCGCGCAGATCATCGCCGGCACCAGCGACCCGATGACGGTGGCCGCCGGCTATGCCCGGGTAGCCGAGGCGGCGATCGAGACGCTGGTCGCCGCCACCGTCGCCGAGTTCGCGGCCCAGCACGGGCGGGTGCCGGACAGCGAGCTGGTGATCGTGGCGCTCGGGCGGCTGGGCGGGGGGCTGCTCACCCATGCCTCCGATCTCGACGTCGTCTACCTCTTCACCGGCGACTATCGTGCGGAATCGGACGGGCCTAAGCCGCTGGGGGCGGTGCTCTACTACAACCGGCTGGCGCAGCGGGTGACGGCGGCGCTGTCGGTGCCGACCGCCTCCGGCCCCCTCTACGAGATCGACACGCGGCTGCGGCCGTCAGGGGCGCAGGGGCCGCTGGTGGTTTCGCTGGAGGGCTTTGCCCGCTACCAGCGCGAGAGCGCCTGGACCTGGGAGCACATGGCGCTGACGCGCGCGCGGCCGGTGTTCGGCTCCGCAGGGGCGCGCGAACAGGTGGCCGGCATCATCCGCGCGGTGCTGGAGGGCGACCGGCCGGAGCGCGACATCGTCGCCGAAGCGCGGGAGATGCGGGCGGAGATGGCGCGGCACAAGCCGGCCGGCGGGCCGCTCGACGTGAAGCTCGCCCCCGGCGGGCTGGTCGACCTGGAATTCGCCGTGCACGTCGTCCAGCTGGTCCATCGCATCGGCTTCCACGCCGACCTGCCGGGCGCGACCGCGGCCTTGGAGGCGGCGGGGCTGCTGCCGCCGGGGCTGGTGGAGGCGCATGCGCTGCTGACGCGCGCGCTGGTCACCTTCCGCCTCGTCGCGCCCGATGCGCAGCTGCCGCCGCCGGCGTCGCGGGCGCTGGTCGCGCGGGCGCTCGGCCAGGCCGATTGGGACAGCACGGTTGCCTCGCTCGATGCGGCACGGCAACGGATTGCCGCCGCCTGGGCGGCAGTGAGCAACGGGAAGGATGCGGAATGAACGAGGGCGATGCCATTCCGGCAGTGACGCTGACGGCGAGCGACGGGACCGCCATCGATCTTTCGTCGGTGCGGCCGCTGGTGGTCTATTTCTATCCCAAGGCGGACACGACCGGCTGCACGCGCGAGGCGATCGACTTCAGCGACCTCCAGCCGCAGTTCCGCGCCGCAGGGGTCGAGGTGATCGGCGTGTCGAAGGACGCCCCTGCCAAGCTCGAGCGGTTCGTCGCCAAGCACGGGCTGGCGGTACGGCTGGCGAGCGACGAGGGGCCTGCGTGCGAGGCGTTCGGCGTCTGGGGCGAGAAGAAGCTCTATGGCCGCAGCTACATGGGGATCGAGCGCGCGACCTTCCTATTCGATGGCGAGGGGCGGCTGGTGCAGGCGTGGCGCAAGGTGAAGGTGCCCGGCCATGCCGAGGCGGTGCTGGCCGCTGCCCGCGCCATGAAGGCGGCCGGATGACGAGCATTGCCGAGGCCTCCCGCGCCGTTCTGGAGACTGCCGACCCGCGCACCAAGGTGAAGCGGGCGCGGGCGGCGGCGCGGGCGTGGCGGCGGGGCGAGCTGGCGTTCGCGTTCGACGTCGCCATGCCGGACCGGCCGGGCCGGCCCGAGCGGCCGGAACTGCTGCCGCCCAACCGCATGCCCAAGCGCGGCAAGGGCGGGTCGGAACGCGGGCGGCTGGCGCTGCTGCATGCCCTCGCGCACATCGAGTTCGTGGCGATCGACCTGGCGTTCGACGCCGCCGGACGCTTCGGGGCGGAGTTCCCGCGCGGCTTCACCGACGACTGGATCGGGGTGGGCGCGGACGAGGCGATGCACTTCGCCGTGCTCGAACGGCGGCTCCGGCACCTCGGCAGCCACTATGGCGCGCTGCCGGCGCACGACGGGCTGTGGGACGCCGCGACCGAGACCGCGCACGATGCGCTGGCGCGCCTGGCGGTGGTGCCGATGGTGCTGGAGGCGCGCGGCCTGGACGTCACCCCGGCCACCGTGGAACGGGCGCGGGCGGGCGGCGACGAGGCGACGGCGCGCATCCTCCACCGCATCTACACCGATGAAATCCGGCATGTTTCGGCCGGCACCCGATGGTTCCAACATCGTTGTAAAATCGAACGAATCATTCCCGCGCCGCATTGGCAGGCGCTGGTGCGGCGGCACTTCCGCGGGGCCGTTAAGCCACCGTTCAACGATTCAGCGCGCGCGTGTGCCGGTCTGACGCGGGATTATTATGAGCCGCTTGCAGAAAGCTGACGCGTCGGGCCAATCAAGGCTCGTCAAAGCGCGGAGGGGCTGCAGCTGAGACATCGATGAAGAGCGAACGGCCTGAAACCGCTCGCGAAACTTGGATCGCCGGACTCAGTATGACCATCAGCAACGTCGTCTCAGCCAACGCCGCGATTGCTAAGCGGTTCCGTCGTTTCTTCACTTTCCGCGATTTCATCCTGCACGATGGCCGCTCCGGCCGCCGCGTCCGCATCGCTGCCCGCACCCAGGCGCTTGCCGCGACCGCCGCTGCGCTAACCCTCGGCTTCTCGGGCTATGGCGTCGCCAACGCTGCGGTGGACACCGCAGCGGCAGCCGGCCTCACCCCGCAGGCCGAGCAGGCTGCCACCGTCGCCCAGATGCGGCAGCGGGTCCGCGCGATGGAGGCCAATGTCGCCGAGCTGCGCCAGGTCGCCGCTGCCCATGCCACCCGCATCGACCAGCGCCAGGCGATGATCGCCGCGGTGCTGACCGGCGAGGGCGATCCGGCAGCACTCGCCGACGCCGCGCTCGCCCCCCTGCCGCAGGGCAGCAAGGCCGTCGCGAGCGTGACCGCGCCGCTCCAGCGCGCCGAGCAGCGCCAGGCAGAGCTTGCCGCCAAGGCGCAGGAAGTCACCGCCGAGCGCTATGCGGAGACCGCCAAGCAGCTCCGCAAGCTGGGCCTGCGCCCCGAGAAGCTCGCGATGGGCGGCCCCTATGAGCCGGTGAGCACGACCGAGGCCGCCGCCGTCACCGCAGCGTCGAACGAGGCAGACGCCCAGTTCCGCAACCTATTCATGACCTGGAAGAAGCTCGACACGCTCGAGCAGGCGGCGATCGCGATCCCGTCGCTCCAGCCGGTCGACAACATCAAGCTGTCGAGCAACTTCGGCGTCCGCTCGGACCCGTTCCGCGGCACCGCCGCGATGCACGCCGGCATCGACCTTCCGGGGCCGATCGGCACGCCGGTCTATGCCACCGCCGACGGCATCGTCGGCCGGGCGCAGCGCGCCGGCGGCTACGGCAACCTGGTCGAGCTGAACCACGGCAAGGGCATCCAGACCCGCTACGGCCACCTGTCGAAGATCCTGGTCGGCCCGAACAGCCGCGTGCGCCGCGGCCAGCTCATCGGCCTGATGGGCTCGACCGGCCGCTCGACCGGCAGCCACCTCCATTACGAAGTGCGCATCAACGGCGCCGCCGTGAACCCGATCCCCTATCTGCAGGCCGGCGACCAGCTGCTGGCGGCGCAGGATCGCGCGGCGCGCAACCGCCAGCAGGCGGTCGGCGGCCCGGCGAACTGATCGACGACTTTCACGAGACGGAGAGGAGAGGGGCCACGGCGACCATGGTTGCCGATGGCCCCCGTACCTCTTATCTCCGGCCCATGGCCACCATCCCTGTTTCCGAAGTCGGCCTGACGCCATCCGCCGCGGCCCGTGTCGCCGCGATCGCCGCGCGTCAGGGCAAGCCCGCCATCCTGCGCCTGTCCGTCGAGGGCGGGGGCTGTTCGGGCTTCCAGTACCGCTTCGGCCTGGCCGATGGTGCCGAGGGCGATGACAGCGTCACCGAGACCGATGGCGTCCGGCTGGTCGTCGACTCGATGAGCCTGGACCTGGTGCGCGGCGCGCAGGTGGATTTCGTGGAATCGCTGGGCGGCGCCGCGTTCAAGGTCGAGAATCCCAATGCCGCGTCGGGCTGCGGCTGCGGCACCAGCTTTTCGGTCTGACGCCCAAGCGTGCGCATCGTCACCTACAACGTCAACGGCATCAAGGCGCGCCTGCCGCGCCTGCTGGAGTATCTTGCCGAACAGACGCCCGACGTCGTCTGCCTGCAGGAGCTCAAGTCGAGCGACGAGACCTTCCCCGAGGCGGAGATCCGTGCAGCCGGCTATGGCGCGCTGTGGCACGGCCAGAAGGGGTTCAACGGCGTCGCCGTGCTCGCCAAGGGTGCCGACCCGATCGAGCGGCAGCGCGGCCTGGCCGGCGAGCCGGAGGACGAGCACAGCCGCTATCTGGAGACCGAGGTCGACGGCGTGGTGATCGCGTCGATCTACCTGCCCAATGGCAATCCGGTGCCCGGCCCCAAGTTCGACTATAAGCTGCGCTGGATCGAGCGCCTGTCCGATCGCGCCCGTGCGCTGCTGGCCGAGGAGCGGCCGGTGGTGCTGGCGGGCGACTACAACGTCATCCCCAACGACGACGACGTCTATTCGGTGCGGGCGATGGCGAGCGACGCGCTGATGCAGCCGGAATCGCGCCAGGGCTATCGCGCGCTGGTGGCGCAGGGCTGGACCGATGCGTTGCGCACCCGCTTCCCCAAGGGCGGGGTGTGGACCTTCTGGGACTATCAGGCTGGCGCCTGGCAGCGCGACGCGGGCTTTCGCATCGACCACCTGCTGCTGAGTCCGATCGCGGCGGACCGGATGCAGGATGCGGGCGTCGACAAGGACTATCGTGGCCGCGAAAAGGCGAGCGACCACGCGCCCACCTGGGTACGCCTGCGTTGAGGCAGATTGCCGGGGCCGCACTCGCGGCCGCGCTGCTGGTGCCCGTGGCTGCCCAGGCGCGGGACTATTGCCCGACGCGCCCGGGCCTGGGTGACAATCCGTGCGTGATGGAAAAGGGTGCCGTCTCGGTTGAGACGGCGCTGGCGGACTGGGAGCATGATCGCAGCGCCGAGGAGCGCACCGACACGCTGCTCGTCGCCGACACACTGCTGCGTTTCGGCGTCAGCGACCGCGCCGAACTGCAGCTGGAATGGCAGCCCTATGGCCGCGACGTGACCCGCGACCGGGTGCTCGGGGAAACGGAGCGCAAGGACCGCGTCGGCGACGTGACCCTCGGCGCGCGCGTGAACCTCGCCAATCCGGACGGCTCCGGCTTTTCCTGGGCGGTGCAGCCGTCCCTGACGCTGCCGGTGGGCCGCCAGCCGATCGGTGGCGGCGACTGGGGCGCGAGCCTGATCGTGCCCGTCGCCTATGCGCTCGGCGACACGCTCACGCTCGAACTGACGCCGGAGGTGGCGGCGGAGGTGGACGAGGACGGCCGCGGCCGGCACCTGGCCTATGGCAACGTCCTCGGCCTGGAACTGGACCTCACCGACGCGCTCTCCACCACGCTGGAAGGCGAGGTCCGGCGCGACGACGATCCGGTCGAGCCCGCCACCACTGTCCGCGGCGCGTTCGCGCTGGCGTGGATGGCGAACGACGACACGCAGCTCGATGTCGGCACCGCCCTCGGCCTCGACCACGACACGCCGGACCTGCGCCTCTACGCCGGGATCGCCCGCCGCTTCTGACGCCTGCCGGCGCCGTCCGCCAGCGTGACCAGGTCGACGGCTGAGCGGGGATGGAGCGGACATCGAGCATCCGCCGCCCTTGTCCTAGTGCACTGCCGCTTTCGAAAAGACGTTCATCACGACCACGCCACAGATGATGAGGCCCATGCCGACGATCGCCGGCGCGTCGAGCTTCTGCCCCTGGAACACTGCGGCGACGGTGGCGATCAAGACGATCCCCACCCCGGACCAGATCGCATAGGCGATGCCGGTCGGGATCGTCTTGAGCGTCTGCGAAAGGCAGAAGAACGCAACTGCGTAGGCCACGGCCGTGATCAGGCTGGGGACGAGCTTGGAGAAGCCCTGGGACTGCTTCATGAACGTGGTGCCGATCACCTCCGAGAGGATCGCGATGGCGAGAAAGACGTAGTTCAGGGGACGCTCCGTGCGCTGGATCAGCGGGCGGGCTTGTTTGAGCGCAGCGCCCCCTGACCGGGTCAGGTCGACGCCGAGGCAGGGAAGAACCCGCCATGCGGGCGCAGGGGCTACCAGCCTGCTGCTCTATTTCCGGCAAGCCCTCCCTACACCGCCTTCGCCCGAGCGTCACGTCCGCAGCGAGCCGGTTGGAGTGGAGCGCTGCTGCGGGGTCCGCTCGATCGCGCAGAGGGTCTCTCCGCCGCAGCGATCGATCGACTTGAGGGAGGGCTCGGACCCCGCTCGCCGGCCAGGGCGATCCACACAGCACCGGACGGCCTGGACGCCGAATGAAAAGCGGCTTGACCCGCGCCCCGGACCGCTGCGATGCCGCCCTCGTTACGCGAATGGGGGGCAATCGCAGTGCACGTTCATATTCCGAAGATGCCGCATTCGGTGCGCGAATTCCTGGTCGAAATCAGCACCATCACCGTCGGCATCCTGATCGCGCTGAGCCTGGAGGCGGGCGTGGAAGCCTTGCACCATCAGGAACTGGTGGAGCAGGCCCGTGCGAACCTTCGCCGGGAACTCAAGGACAACCGCAACGGCCTGGAAAAGGCGCTGGCGACCGAACGCAGCGCCGTGGCCGGCCTGAACCGCATGTCGGCGTATCTTCAGTCTGAATCCGCTGGTGAAAAGGCGGCTGGCGAAAACATCGCGATCAACATCGATTTCACCGAGATGCGTACTGCAGCCTGGGAAAGCACGGTCGCTACGCAAGCTTTAGCCCACATGCCCTACGACGAAGCGCAGGCCTTGGCGCTGGCCTATTCCGCCAGCCGCACCTTCAACGGGCTCCAGCAAGAAGCGCGCAAGCCCTATGTCGAGATGGCGGCCACCATGGCTGACGATCCGACCTCGATGAGCAAGGAGCAGGTGGCCGAGACGCAACGCGCGATCCGCCTCAACCGGATGTACGCGACCACCACCGTGCAGACGGGGGAGGACCTGCTGAGGGTCTACGACCGTGCTCTAGAAAAGCTGGACTGATGCCCAGGCGCGGCGGCTTGCACCCGTTTGCCGCCGCAGGTGCCTTGGAAACCCTGAGGCTATCTCGTGAGCGTCCGCAACGGAGCGTCCCGGGACCCACGACCTAGTCGAGCATGCCGGCGATGGTGCGCACCGTGCGCAGGTTGCGGGTCGTCCAGATGCCGGCGCCCGGGCCCAGTCCCATCTTCGAGCGGCCGGCGCCGTCGCCGAAATAGAGCCACAGCGCGTCCCCGCGAAGCTCGACCCGCTCCCGCGCCCCGGCACGGCTGCGCAGCGCGGCGGCATCGGCGGGCGTCGCCGCTTGCTTACCGATGCAGAGCATCAACAGGTTCGGCTCCCCTTCGCCTTCGGCCGCGAAAGGGTGGTCGACCAGATACGCCCGCCATTCGGCCGCCGAACGCGCGACCACGTCCACCGCAAAGCCGAAGCGCCGCTCGATCGCCTGCTCGAGAACCGCCTCGGCCGCCCGAGCAGGCACGTCGCTTGCGAACACCAGGTTGCCGCTAGCCACATGGGTGCGGGCGTCCCGGAAGCCAATCTCCTGCGCCAGCATCCGCAACTCGGCCATCGGCACCCGGCGATGGCCGCCGACGTTGATCCCCCGCAAGAGCGCGATGTGACTGGGCATGGCGACCTGCTGTTGTTGCCGCGAATGCCTATCACAAGGTCGCGGGAGTGCCACTGTCCGGCCAAGCAAAGCTAACCCAAATGGTCGTTTTGAAATCCGCGCCACCTGTCGGCGAAATCCACCATGGTTCGGCGGCGAAAGACGCCAGGGCTCAAGGCGCGTCGAGCTAAGTCCTTGAAAACCCGTGACGCCGCTGTTTGGCACGCATGATGCACTACCCTGTTTGTCAGCCAAGTGGCTGCCTAGTCAGGGAGAAAGATCATGACCATCCGTGTTGTTGCCGCCGCCGCTGCCCTCGTCCTGGGCGTTGCCACCGTCGCAGCCCCGGCCATGGCCGAGCCCCGCACCGTGCCGGCTCCCACCACCACCACCACCGAGAGCGTCGACACCGCGAGCACGCCGTCGGGCACCAAGGCGAAGCGCGAGACCCGCTACTGCGCCGAGACGGAAGTCACCGGTTCGCGGCTGCCGCGTCGCCAGTGCCAGACCCGCGAAGACTGGCTGCGCGACGGCGTCGATCCGCTCGACTATCTGCCGCGCTAAGAAAGACGGTGCGCCGGGGGCAGGGCCCGCCCCCGGCACCGCCGACCGGCGTTACAGCGCGCGCTGGTAGACCTGATAGACGCGGTTGATCCGGCTCTGGATCGCATCGGCGATCGCGATCATCCCCTGGTTGTCGTCCAGGATCCAGCCGATCTCGCCGCGCGACGCGCCGTAATGGGCGACGGCATCGCGGCGGATATATTCGATCATCATGAAGGCCAGCTGGCTCGCCATGCGCGACGACTGCAGCCGCTTCACCACCCCCATCAGCGGCACGCGCATCGTCCGCACCTTCGGCCGGCGCAGCCACAGCAGCAGCTTGGCCCAGCCGAACGGGAGGAGCGAGCCGTTCAGCGGCTTGATCGCCTCGTTCATGTCCGGAAGCGTGATCATGAACGCCACCGGCTGCCCATCCAGCTCCGCGATGCGGATCAGGTCCTCGAACACGATCGGCTTCAGCTTCTTGCCGACGTCGTCGATCTCGGGCTGGGTGAGCGGGACGAAGCCCCAGTTATCGGACCAGGCATCGTTGAGGATGCCCAGGATCACGGCCGCTTCCTCGTCGAACCGCGACTTGTCGACCTTGCGGATGCGGATGCGGTCGTTCTTCTCGCCCGACTGGATGATGCGGTTGACGATCGGCGGGAAGGACTGGGTGATGTCCAGCTCATAGGTGACGAGCTGCTTGGCGGGCTGGTAGCCGGCGGCTTCCACCCAGCCCTGATACTCGGCCCGGTGGTGGCCCATCAGCACGGTCGGGTCCTGGTCGTGGCCCTTCACCAGCAGGCCCGGCTCTTCCCAGACCGACAGGCTCACGGGGCCGACCGCGCGCGTCATGCCCTTGCCGCGCAGCCATGCCTCGGCCGCGGCGATCAGCGCGGCGCCGGTGGCGGCATCCTCCGCCTCGAACATGCCCCAGAAGCCGGTGCCGGGGCCGAAGCCCTGTTCGGCCGGCATGGTGAGGGCGAGCGTGTCGAGGTGGGCGGAGATGCGCCCCACGACCTTGCCGTCCCGCTCGGCCAGCATCAGCTGCACCTCGGCGTGGCTGAACCAGCCGTTCTTCTTGGGATCGATCTGCCCGGCCACTTCGCTCTTGAGCGGCGGCACCCAGTGCGGGTCGTTCGCATAGAGGCGGAAGGGCAGGTCGATGAACGCCTTGCGGTCCGCCTTCGACTGGACGGGACGGATCGTCGGTTGGGTGGCCACGCATGCCTCCGGAAGAATGGAATGGGCCGCGTGTAGCGTCGCGGGACCCGGAAGGCGAGGGGAGGGATCGAGGGGGCCCGTCACAGTGATTGATTCAAGTCATCAAGCCGGCACAGTCCGGTGCCTACACATGCCACGCTGTCGCCACTATCTCAGCGCTATGGAACAGGTCATGGAACCCACGCTTGCCCTTTCGCGGGATGCCGCCGGATCGGCGGACGCCCGCGTCGTCCAGCCCAGGCCGCGCATCCTCGACGACAAGACGATGCTGCGCACGGCGGCCGAGCTGACGCGCGACCTCAACACGCCGAACCGCGCCTTCTACTGGGGCGACCTGATCGGATCGGCGGTGCTGGGCTATGGCGCGCTGGTGGTGGCGGTGCTCGCCTCCTCGACGCTGGTCACGGTGCTGGCGGCGGTGGTGTCGGTGCTCCCGCTGTACCGCGCGCTGCTGTTCATCCACGAAGTCAGCCACATGAAGCATTCGGCGCTGCCGGGCTTCCGGCTCGGCTGGAACCTGATCGCGGGCATTCCGATGCTGGTGCCGTCCTTTATGTACGAGGGCGTGCACAACCTGCACCATGCCAAGACGCGCTATGGCACCGCGGACGATCCCGAATATCTACCGCTCGCGCTGATGAAGCCGTGGACGCTGCCGGTGTTCATCCTGGTGTCGCTGCTGGCGCCGATCGGCCTGTTGATCCGCTTTGCGATCCTTTCGCCGCTGTCCTGGCTCTCGCCCAAGCTGCGCGAGCTGGTGATCGCGCGCTATTCGTCGCTGTCGATCAACCCCGCTTTCCGTCGCCGCATCCCGGCCGGCGAGCAGCGGGTGCTGTTCGACCGCCTCGATGCCGCGGCGAGCGTGTGGGCGATCGCGCTGGTGGCACTGGTTGCGACCGGCGTGATCCCGATGCGCGGCTTCCTGATCGGCCTGGGCATCGGTTCGGCGGTGGCGCTGCTCAACCAGGTTCGCACGCTGGTCGCGCACCTGTGGGAGAATGAGGGCGAGCAGATGACGGTGACCGCCCAGTATCTCGACTCGGTGAACGTGCCGCCGCCGTCGCTGCTGCCGGGCCTGTGGGCGCCGGTGGGTCTGCGCTACCACGCGCTCCACCACCTGCTGCCGAGCCTGCCCTATCATTCGCTGGGCGAAGCCCACCGCCGGCTGAGCGCGGTGCTGGAAGAGGGCTCGCCGTATCACAAGGCGAGCTACCGCAGTGCGCTGGGCCTGATGCACCGGATTGGCAAGAGTACGATGGTCCGGCGCTAAGGGGCGAGGAAGGAAGAGGGCGGTCCGAGAGGCCGCCCTTTTTCGTATCGGCTAGCTCCAGCGCGGACGCCTGTTCCTCCCCTCCCTGGAAGGGAGGGGCTGGGGGTGGGTACCGCCGAGGCACTCGGCGGCTTCCTCCAGGATGTGCTCAACGGCGCCGTCCGTATTGGCGAGCACCTCCGCATTCCACAGGCGCAGGACGCGCCAGCCCTGCGCTTCCAAGTATGCCGTCCGGCGTGCATCGGCCTTGACCGCGTCGAGATGCTGGCTGCCATCCAGCTCCACCGCCAGCCGCGCCTGTCGGCAGGCAAGATCGACGATGAATGGTGCGATGACCAACTGGCGTGTGAAGGCCGGACGATAGCGGGCGATGCGGTGCCAGATCGCAAGCTCCGCCTCGGTCGGGTTGTTGCGCAGCTCGCGCGCCCGGGCGGTTAGGGTTGGATCGACGCGGCGGAGCATGGGGCCAGCGTAGAGCGGCTTCGCTTCGCTCGCCAACCCACCCCCGGCCCCTCCCTTGCAGGGAGGGGAGTTGTTGCGTCGCTGAGGCTCATCTTCTCCCCTCCCTGGAAGGGAGGGGCAGGGGGTGGGTACCGCCGAGGCACTCGGCGGTCTTGCCCTCCGGGGGAGGATTGAGCCGCTATTCCTCCGTTCGGATCAGCACCAGTTCGCCGATCAGCAGGAACAGCAGGAACGGCGCCCAGGCGGCCAGGAACGGCGGGTAGGCCCCCAGATTACCCATCGCGAGCGCGAAATTGTCGGCGACGAAATAGGCGAAGCCGAGAGCCATGCCGATCACCGCGCGCACGAACAGCCGGCCGGAACGGGCTACGCCGAAGCCGGCGACCGCGCCCAGCAGCGGCATCAGCACGGACGACAAGGGGCTCGACAGCTTGTGCCACAGCGCGCCGTCGAGCGCCTTGGTCGGGCGGCCGGCGGCCTCGAGATCGGCGATCGCGTCGCGCAGCGCGCGGAAGGAGAGGCTGTCCGGGTCCACCGAGGCGAGCGTGAACTGGTCCGGCCGTACGCCCGAGGCGGCATGCAGCGTGCCGAGCTGCTCCATCTTGCCGGTGGCGACGGTGAAGCGGGTCGCGCCGTCCACGCGCCACTCGCGCCCGTTGAACCGGCCCTGCTTGGCCGTCAGGATCGACAGAAGCCGGCCGCCCTGGCGTTCATAGACGGTGATGCCGCGCAGCACCGCCGCATTGCCGCGCCCCTGGATGCGGTCGACGCGGATCAGGTTGGCGCCGTCTCGTACCCACACGTTGCCGCGCTCGCCGCTGTCGACCGGCAGGGGGCCGTAGTCGACCTTCTCCCACTGGGTGAGCGTGGCCGTCGCGCGCGAGACGATGCGGTCGTTGAACAGGAAGGAGATGGCCGCGACGCCCAGGCTCGCAACCAGCAGCGGGGCGAGCACCTGGTGCGCCGACAGCCCCGAGGCCTTCATCGAGATGACTTCGCTGTTCTGGTTGAGCTGCATCAGCGTCAGGATCGTGCCGAGCAGCACCGAGAAGGGCAGGAAGCGCGCGATGATCTGCGGCATGCGCATCGAGACGTAGTGCCAGACCTGCGCATCGGTGTTGCCGGGATAGGCGAGGATCTTGGCGCTCTCGCTCAGCAGGTCGAGCGCCTGGAGCACCAGCACCAGGGCGGCGAGGATACCGAAGGTGCGCACCAGGAACAGCCGCACCATGTAGAGCGCGATCGTCTTGGACGGGAAGGGGGAGTTGGCCTTCATGCCCTTTTCTCCCGCCGGCGGCGGCCGGGCAGGAAGCGCACCATGGCCTTGAGCCCCTTGTCGAACACGCGTTCCAGGGCGCCGATCGGCTGGCCGCCCGGCACATGGGCGATCGTATAGTACATCCAGAACACCAGCCCGGCGAAGATCAGGAATGGCCCCCACAGCGCGATCGCCGGGTCGACACGGCCGAGCGATCCGAACGCTTCGGCATATTCGTTCACCTTGTGATAGGTGACGATCATCACGATCGAGAGGAACACGCCCAGCGCCGACGTCGAGCGTTTGGGCGGGACCCCCAGCGCCAGCGCCAGCATCGGCAGCAGGAACATGGTCGCCACCTCCACCAGGCGGAAGTGGAAATTCGCCCGCGCGCTGGCGCGCGTCTCCGGCGTCTCGCCCTGGTCGCGGCCGATGATCGCGAGCTCCGGCAGCGTGCGCTCAAGGTCGCGGCCGCCGCGCGCGCGGAAATTTCCGAACTTGGGCAGGTCGATCGGCAGGTCGTGCGAGCTGAAGCTCAGCACCCGGGGCGTGCGAAAGCCCGGCTGGTCGTGCAGCAACGTGCCGTTGGTCAGGCGGAAGATGATGGTGTTGGGATCGTCGGTGCCGAGGAACTGGCCGCGCTCCGCGGTCGCCGCCAGCCAGCC
The DNA here is from genome assembly GCF_048058635.1 of Sphingomonas sp. MJ1 (PH-R8). NCBI lineage: Bacteria > Pseudomonadati > Pseudomonadota > Alphaproteobacteria > Sphingomonadales > Sphingomonadaceae > Sphingomonas > Sphingomonas sp. MJ1 (PH-R8). The sequence goes on along the minus strand of NZ_JBBEFX010000015.1, from coordinate 66,408 downwards.
GCCGTTCGGCCGCGCCACCCGCACGAAGATGCCGCGCAGCTCGGCGCCGCCCTCATGGCTCTCCTCGATGCGCAGCGTCATGCGGTTGCCGAGGTTGGTGAACTCGCCGATCTTGATCGACGCGCCGAGGGCGCCCGAGCGCAGTTCGAACCGAAGCCCCTCGTAATTGTAGCGCGCCCAGGGCTGGACGAAGCCGACGATGGTCAGGTTCAGCAACGCCAGCGCGATCGCGTAGAGGTACGGCGTGCGCAGCAGCCGGCCGTAGCTCATGCCGACGCCGCGCAGCACGTCGAGCTCCGACGTGGTGGCGAGTTTCCGGAAGGCGAGCAGCACGCCCAGCATCAGCCCGATCGGGATGCCGAGGCCGAGATACTCGGGCAGCAGGTTGGCGAGCATGCGCCACACGACGCTGACCGGGCCGCCCTCGGACGCCACGAAGTCGAACAGCCGCAGCATGCGATCGAGCACCAGCAGCATTGCTGCGATGATGAGCGTCGAGAACAGCGGCACCGCGATGAGCCGCGCCATGTAGCGATCGATCGACTTCATGCGGGGGGCGATGTGCTTTCGAGGGCGGTTGCAGGAATCCCGCAGCTATAGCGGAGGGGCGGGCCTGTGCCAGCCCCTCGATCGGTGTTGGTCCTGCGCAGTCCACTACCCGTCATGCGGACGAGGGTGCGCGTCCGACTGCCGCAAGGGAAAAGCGTACCCCGGCGAAGGCCGGGGCCCAGTTGCGGTGTCTTTGCGAGGGCAGGCTGACCTCACCGCCGCCTTCTCAACTGGGCCCCGGCCTTCGCCGGGGTACGGGGGACGCTCGAGTTGAGGTGCTTACGCGAGAACGCCCACCGCCTTGCCGGCCGCCTGGAACATGCCCAGCACCTTCTGGATCTGCTCCGGCGTGTGCTCGGCGCACAGCGAGCAGCGCAGCAGATAGGTGCCGGCCGGCGTCGCAGGCGGGCGCGCCATGTTGACGTAGAGGCCGCCCTCCAGCAGCGCCTGCCACATCGCCACCGCCTGGGTCTGGTCCTCCAGGATCACCGCGAGGATCGCGGAATCGGGCGTCTTGGTGCCGAGGCGGAAGCCCATGTCCTTGAGGCCGGCGTGCAGCGTCCGCGCGCTTTCCCACAGGCGGGCGCGCTTTTCATGGGCGTGCTGCAGCTTGCGGATCGAGACGGCGGCCGTTGCGACCACGCTCGGCGGCAGCGAGGCGGTGAAGATGTACGGGCGACAGGCAAGCCGGATCGCCTCGAACTTCGGGTGGTTCGACACGCAGAAGCCGCCGACGGTGCCGACCGACTTGGAGAAGGTGCCGACGATGAAGTCGACGTCGCCCTCGCAGCCCTGCGCCTCGTACACGCCGCGGCCGTTGGGGCCGTAGAAGCCCATCGAATGCGCTTCGTCCGACAGCACCATCGCGCCATGCTTCTTGGCGACGGCGACCATCTCCTTGAGCGGCGCCACATCGCCGAGCATCGAATAGACGCCCTCCAGCACGACGAGCTTGCCGGCGTCCTTGGGCAGGCGGCCGAGCCGCTTGTCGAGATCGGCGATATCGTTGTGGCGGAAGCGGACGACCTCGGCATAGCCCTGCTTGCAGCCGTCGTAGATCGAGGCGTGGCTGTCGGCGTCGAGGATGACGTAATCGCCCTTGCCGGCCAGCGTCGAGATCATGCCGAGGTTGGCCATGTAGCCGGTCGAGAACACGATCGCGCCCGACACGCCGTAGAAGTCGCGCAGCGCCTGCTCGACTTCCATATGGTCGCGGAAGGTGCCGTTGAGCATGCGGCTGCCGTTGGTGCCCGAGCCGAACTGTTCGAGCGCGTCCTTGCCGGCCTGGATCACGTCCGGGTCGAACGTCATGCCCATGTAGTTGTAGGTGCCGAGCAGGATCGTGTCGCGGCCGGCGATCACCGCCTCGGTCGGCGACTTCACCTGCTCCATGACGATCGCGAACGGATCGGTCACGCCGGTGTCGATCAGCGCCTGGCGTTCGGCGATCAGCGCGTCGAACTTGCTCATCAGGTCACGCTCCGGCGCGGCGGCCGGCAGATCGACGGGGAGCTGGTGCTGGGTGGCGGCGGCTTCGGTCATCTGTGTTTTCCTGGGGACACCATCGGGCGGATCCGGCGCGCGACGCGCCCGGTCCGCCCGAACGGCGTTAGTCCTGCTTGAGCTTGGCGACGGCGTCGGTGAGCTGGCCGACGGTCTCGATTTCCGCCTGCATGTTCATGGTGATGAGAATGTCGAACTCGTCCTCGACCGCCGCCACAAAGTCCATCACGGTCAGGCTGTCCCATTCGAGGTCGCCCGCGAAGGTGGTGGTCTCGCTCAGCGCCACGCCCTTCTTGTTGAACGGCTCGATCAGGCGGGAGACGGTGTCGAAGATGGCGGCGCGATCGCTCACAGGGGGCGTCCTTTGCAGATGGGGCCGTTCCTGGGCTGCGTGGCGCAGAAATCCGGCACGATTTTGGCGCTCTATAGCAGCCGGTTGGCGCGATACCATGCCGCGGTGGCGGCGAGACCGTCGGCGGTCGCGATCCGCGGGCGCCACAGCGCTTCGGGCGGGCGCGCGTCGGGGGACGAGGTCCAGTCGGGATGCGCCATATAGGCGGCGCGGTCGGGCGTGAGCTTGGCCTTGTCCCCGCGCGCCAGCCGGTCGATCCGTGCGCCCAGCCGCAGCACGCCGGCGGGCAGCGACAGCGGTAGCACGCGGCGGCCGACGGCGGTGCCGATCGCGCGGGCAAAGCCGGTGTGCGTCCAGGCGTCGGGCGTGCCGTCGTCTGGTTCGTAGATCGCGCGGCCGGTGTCCTGCCGGGCCAGCGCCAGCAGCAGCCGGGCGAGATCGTCGACGTGGATCAGCGACAGCCGCCCGGCCGGCGGCATCGGCAGCACGCCGAAGCGCGCGGCGCGGAACAGCTCCAGCATCTCCAGGTCGCCGGGGCCGTAGACGGCGGGCGGGCGCACCATCGTCCAGGCGAGCGGGGAGGCGCGCACCGCATCCTCGGCTCCCGCCTTGGAGCGGCCATATTGCGACAAGCCCGGTTCGCGCGCGGCGAGCGAGGAGACGTGGACGAAGTGTTGGACGCCGGCGGCTTCGGCGGCGGCGAGCACCGCGCGGGTGCCGTCGATGTTGCCGCGGGTGAAGCCCTCCGGCGTCGGCGCGTTCACCACCCCGGCGATGTGGATCACCGCATCGGCGCCGCGCACCAGGTCGGCAAGCGCGTCGGGCGTATCGAGCGCGCCCTGGACCCAGGTGACGCCCGCCTGCGCCGGCTGCGGTCGGCGGGTGAGCGCGCGCACGCTGTGTCCCGCCTCCAGCGCCAGCGCGAGGGTGCGGCCGCCGACGAAGCCGGTCGCGCCAGTGATCGCGAGGATACTCACGCCACCACCATGTGGTTGCGGTGGACCAGCGCGGCGCGCGGTGCGTGGCCGAGGATCGCGTCGAGTTCGTCGCTGCGGCGGCCGACGATGCGGACTGCTTCGTCCGCGTCATATTCGCTGAGGCCCCGTGCGACCGGCTGGCCGGCCTCGTCCAGGATCATCACCAGGTCGCCGCGCGCGAACCGCCCTTCGACGCGGGTGGCGCCCGCCGGCAGCAGGCTGCGCCCGTCCTGGAGCGCGCGTGCCGCACCGGCGTCGATGTGGACGGTCCCGCACGCGACGAGGCGTCCTTGCAGCCATGCCTTGCGCGCGGGCTGGGCGGGGCGGGCGACGAACACGGTGCCGCGGCCGGTGTCGGCAAAGCGGGAGAGCGGGCGATCGACGCGGCCCGAGGCGATGGCGAGGTGCGCGCCCGCCGCAGTGGCGATCCTGGCCGCCTGCACCTTCGACACCATGCCGCCCGATCCCATGCCGGAGGCGGAGCGGGTGTCGGCCATCGCCTCCACCGCGGCGTCAATGCGTTCGACCCGCTCGATGAAGCGGGCATCGGGATCATGGGTGGGGTTGCGGTCGTAGAGCCCATCGATGTCGGACAGCAGCACCACGCCGTCGGCATTCGCCGCCTGGCCGACGCGGGCGGCGAGCCGGTCGTTGTCGCCGAAGCGGATCTCTTCCGTGGCGACGCTGTCGTTCTCGTTCACCACCGGCACGACGCCCAGCGTCAGCAGCCGGCCGAGCGTGGCGGCGACGTTCAGGTAGCGGCGGCGCTGCTCCAGGTCGTCCAGCGTCACCAGCAGCTGCGCGGCGGTGAGGCCCCGGTCGGCGAGCAGCTCGGCCCATGCCCCCGACAGCGCGATCTGCCCCGTGGCGGCGGCGGCCTGCGCATCCTCCAGGCTGGCACGGCCGCCTTTGGGCAGCCCCAGCCGCCGCGCGCCGAGCGCGATCGCGCCGGAGGAGACGACGATCACCTGCTGGCCGGCGGCGTGGCGCTCGGCGATGTCCTCGACCAGGCCGCCCAACCAGTCGCGCCGGATCGCGCCGCCGGCGTCGACCAGCAGCGCGGACCCGACCTTGACCACCAGGCGCGGGCAGGCGGCGGGGGCGAACAGCGACATGGGATCAGGCGCGCGTCAGATCGGCGACCATTCGATCGGATCCTCGCCCTCATCGCTGTCGTCGACCTGCGGGTTTTCCGGATCCATCAGCTCGATCAGCTGGTCGAGCACCCAGTCGACGCCGACGCCGCTGGCACCCGACATCGGGATCACCGGCGCGCCGCTCGCCTCTTCCAGCTCAGCCGAAAGGGCGGCGATCAACTCGTCGTCCAGCGTGTCGATCTTGTTGAGGACGACGATCACGCGCTTGTCGGTCAGGCCCGCGCCGTAATTCTCGAGCTCCGCGCGCACGATCCGATAGCTCTCGGCCACGTCCGCGTCGTTAGCGTCGACCAGGTGCAGCAGCACGCGGCAGCGCTCGATGTGCCCCAGGAAACGGTCGCCGATGCCCGCGCCCTCGGCCGCACCCTCGATCAGGCCGGGGATGTCGGCGATCACGAACTCGCGCATCTTATGGCTGACCACGCCCAGCTGCGGGCGGGTGGTGGTGAAGGCATAGGCGCCGACCTTGGCCTGGGCATTGGTGACGGCGTTGATGAAGGTCGACTTGCCCGCATTGGGCAGGCCCACCAGGCCGACGTCGGCGAGCAGCTTCAGGCGCAGCCACACCCAGGCTTCGTCGCCAGGCCAGCCGGTGCCGTGCTGGCGCGGCGCGCGGTTGGTCGAGGTCTTGTAGCTGGCGTTGCCGCGGCCACCGTCGCCACCGCGCAGGAACACCTCGCGCTGGCCGGCGCGGGTGAAGTCGAGCAGCACGGTCTCCTTGTCCTCGGCGAGGACCTGAGTCCCCACCGGCACCTGGATGACCAGATCGTCGCCGCCGCCGCCGGTCTTGTTCGAGCCCGAACCGCCCTTGCCGCGCGGGGCCCGGAAATGCTGGGTGTAGCGGAAGTCGATCAGCGTGTTGAGGCCGGGGACGGCTTCGAACACGATGTCGCCGCCCTTGCCGCCGTCACCGCCGTCGGGGCCGCCATATTCGATGAACTTTTCGCGGCGGAAGCCGACGGCACCGGGGCCGCCCGTTCCGGAACGCACGAAAATCTTGGCTTGATCGAGAAAATGCATGGAAGCCGCTTTACGTGCGCGCGGGGCTTTTATCCACCGCCCTCGTGCAGGACGCCATAGGAGGACAGCAGCCGCTGGCGGGCGAGGGTGCGGGCGCGGTCGCGCGGCAGGCCCAGCGCCTTGGCCATGGCGCCGCCGAGCAGCGCGTCGCCGAGCGCGATCAGCACCAGGTGCAGCGTCTCGTCCGCAAGCGGCAGGTCGCCGAGGCCGGAGTCGGTCGCGAGTTCGTCGACCAGCCGATGGATCGCGTCCAGCACCGGATCGAGCAGCTGGTGGTTGCCCGACAGGATCATCCAGCTGGCGAGCGCGCCGGCACCCTGGTGACCGAACGCGTCGAAGGTGAGGTCCACCACTTCGCTCGGATCGCCCTTGCTCCGCGCGCGCAGCGCCGCCGCGCCGATCTCCGCGGTGATGGTCGCCGCCATGCGTTCGGCCAACGCCTCCTGCAGCCCGGCGGCCGAGCCGAAATGGTGGAGCAGATTGGCGTGGGTGCGGCCGATCCGCGCAGCGACCGCCTTCAGCGTCACGCTCTGCGGGCCGCTTTCGACCAGCAGCGCGCGGGCGGCATCGAGCGCTGCGTCACGGGACTCTGCCGAAGACAGGCGCCGGCGCGTTATTGACATGAATGTAAGTAGTCCATAGCTCCATCCTGACTGGAGGAATTTCATGGCGAAGGCAAAGACTCCCGCGGACCTCACGATCACCCCGCGCGACCTGCGCTTCGGGCGCGGGCAGGCGCGGCGGCGCTGGTGGCTGAACGACGATCCGGTGGCGACCGCGCTGTTCAACGCGCTGTCGGTCACCTTCCCCAAGGGCGAGGCGTTCTTCATCGAAAGCGTGCGGCGCTTCCGGGAAGGCGTGTCGCCGCGGCTGGCCGAGGAGATCGCCGCGTTCGTTCGGCAGGAGGCGATCCACACCCGCGAGCATGTCGCCTTCAACCGCCACGTCGCCGAGCAGGGCTATGACGTGTCGCGCCTGGAAGCGCGCGTGGACGAGGAACTGGCGATCGCCCGCGCGCGTCCGCCGATCGTCTCGCTGGCCGCGACCCTGTGCCTGGAGCATTTCACCGCCATCCTGGCGCACGCGATCCTGGCCGACCCGCGCCATCTGGAGGGCGGGGACCAGGGCGCCGCGGACCTGTGGCGCTGGCACGCGATCGAGGAGATCGAGCACAAGGGCGTCGCCTATGACGTGTGGATGCACGCGACCCGCGACTGGAGCCGCTGGCGGCGCTGGGTGGTGAAGGCACATGCGATGCTGATCGTCACCGCCCGCTTCCTGAGCGGCCGCACCCGCGGCATCCTAGACCTCTTGGAGCAGGACGGATTGAAGGGCGCGGGCGTGAAGTGGCGGCTGTTCCGCTACGCCTTCGGCCGCCCCGGCGTCGCGCGCAGCCTGGTGCGGCCGTGGATCGCCTTCTTCCTGCCGGGCTTCCACCCCTGGAACCACGACGACCGCGCGCTGATCAACAAGGCCGACAGCGAGTTCGCCGCGGCGCGGCTGGCGGTGGCGTAGGGGGCACGCCCGCCCGGCCCTTAATCTCCATCCCCGTTTGTCTCGAGTAGGGATCGAGCTTGTCGAGAGCCCGTATCGAGAGAGCCGCAACGGCCGACCTCTCGATACGCCGTCTCGACAAGCTCGACGGCTACTCGAGGCGAACGGGTGGGGATGGGATGCGGAGCAGGAGGGGCGGACAAGACGCCCTGCTTGTCTCGCCCCACTGGAACCCCATCGCCCGATGCGGCATGGCGGGGCCATGCGCACCATCTCGCACGATGTCGCCGTCCGGCTCTATCACCTCGACGACGAGGGAGGCGTGGCCACCACCATCCTCTACGGCACGCTGGCCGAGGCGTTGGCGCGCGCGGCGGCCGAGCCGGAGGAGGTCCAGGCCGGGCTCTATCTCCAGACCAGCAACGACGTGGTGTCGTACCTGGATTACTGCGAGGGCTGAGGCGCACCCATGCACCTGATCGCCGAGGCCATCCTGCTGTCCGTGCGCGGGCATGGCGAGCATGGCGCGGTGGTGCGGGCGCTGACCGAACGCGCCGGCGTGCAACCGGGCTACGTCCGCGGCGGACGCTCGCGGGCGCTGCGACCGGTGCTCCAGCCGGCGAACCTGGTGCGCGGCGAATGGCGCGCGCGCACCGAGGAGCAGCTGGCGGCGCTGACGGTCGAGCTGGTCCACAGCCGCGCGCCCTTGTTCGCCGAACCGCTGGCGGCCGCCGCCATCGAATGGGCGTGCGCGCTCACCGCCACCGCCTTGCCGGACGGCCTGCCCTATCCGCGGCTGCACGCGGCGCTCTCGGCGGTGCTCGACGCGGTGGAGGCGGCACCGGCGGCGCGCGGCTGGGCGGCGGCACTCGCCCGCTATGAACTGCTGGTGCTGGCGGAGCTGGGCTTCGGCCTTGACCTGGAGCGCTGCGTCGCCACCGGCGTGGACGAGGACCTCGCCTTTGTGAGCCCGAAGAGCGGCGCCGCTGTCAGCCGCGCCGCGGCCACCGGCTACGAAACCCGGCTGCTCCCGCTGCCCGCCTTCCTGCGCGAAGGCGGCGAGGCGGATTGGGCCCAGCTGTTCGACGCGCTGCGGCTGACCGGCCATTTCCTGGAGCGCGACGTGCTGGTCGGGCGCGGCGCGGAGGCGCTGGCGGCGCGGCAGCGGCTGGTCGAAAGGCTGAAAAGGGCGGTTGCGTGAGCGAGGCGGGCGGGGCAATTCGCGAAACCCAGCCGAAGGGAATGGAATGTCGCTGATCGCCTTGTTGCCCGGAGACGGGATCGGACCCGAAGTTGTCACCCAGGCCCGCCGCGTGCTCGAGGCCTTGTCGCTCGACCTGGTGTTTGAGGAAGCGCCCGTCGGGGGCGCCGCCTATCTGCAGGAGGGGCATCCGCTGCCCGCAGCCACGCTGGCGCTCGCCAGGCGCGCGGACGCGGTGCTGTTCGGCGCGGTCGGCGATCCCCGTTTCGATGCGGTCGAGCGCGCGTTCCGGCCCGAGCAGGCGATCCTGGGGCTGCGCCGCGAGCTGGGGCTGTTCGCCAACCTGCGCCCGGCCAAGCTGTTTCCGGGGCTGGAGGACGCCTCCGCGCTCAAGCCCGAGGTTGCCGGCGCGATCGACATGGTGATCGTGCGCGAGCTAAACGGCGACGTCTATTTCGGCGAAAAGGGCCGGCGCACGACGCTCGAAGGTCTGCGCGAAGGCTATGACCTGATGAGCTACGACGAGCGCGAGGTGGAGCGGATCGCCCGCGTCGGCTTCGAGACCGCGCGCGTGCGAAGCAAGCGCCTGTGCTCGGTCGACAAGGCCAATGTGCTGGAAACCAGCCAGCTGTGGCGCGACGTCGTCAACAGCGTCGCGACCGAATATCCCGACGTGCACCTCACCCACATGTACGTCGACAACGCCGCCATGCAGCTGGTGCGCAACCCCGGCCAGTTCGACGTGATCGTCACCGGCAACCTGTTTGGCGACATCCTGTCCGACCAGGCGAGCATGTGCGCGGGCTCGATCGGCATGCTGCCCTCGGCCGCGCTCGATACGGGCAAGAAGGGCCTGTATGAGCCAATCCACGGCTCCGCGCCCGACATCGCCGGCCAGGGCAAGGCCAATCCGTGCGCGACGATCCTGTCGGCGGCGATGATGCTGCGCTACTCGCTCGACGACGAAGCTTCGGCCGAGCGGATCGAGCGCGCGGTCGAGGGCGCGCTGACCGCGGGCGTCCGCACGCCCGACCTGGGCGGCACCGCCACCACTGCCGAAATGGCCGACGCGATCCTGGCCCGGCTGGCGTGAACCCGGCGCTCGCGCTCGCGGTCGTCGTCCCGGTCTTCAACGAGCGCGCCAATGTGGCGCTGCTCGTGGAGAAGCTGGCGGCGGCGCTCGCAGGCCGGGCGTGGGAAGTGATCTTCGTCGACGACGACAGCCCCGACGGCACCGCCGAAGTCGCGCGCGCCCTGGCGGCGACCGACCCGCGGGTGCGGGTGATCCAGCGGATCGGCCGGCGCGGGCTTTCGACCGCGTGCATCGAGGGGATGTGCGCCACCGCCGCGCCCGTGGTGGCGGTGATCGACGGCGATCTCCAGCATGACGAGATGCTGCTGCCGCGCATGCTCGACGCGCTGGAGGGGGACGCGGCCCTCGACCTGGTGATCGGGTCGCGTTTCGTGGACGGCGGCGGCACCGGGGAGTGGGACGCCGATCGCGTCGCCAAGTCCGCCTTTGCCACCAGGCTGTCGCGCCGGCTGCTGAAGGCCGACCTGTCGGACCCGATGAGCGGCTTCTTCATGATCCGCACGTCGCTGGTGCGTGCGCTGGTGCCGTCGCTGTCGGGCATCGGCTTCAAGATCCTGCTCGACATCGTGACGGCGAGCCCGCGTTCCTTGCGCTTCGTGGAACTGCCCTATGTGTTCCGCACGCGCGTCGCGGGCGAGAGCAAGCTCGACCATGTCGTGGCGCTCGAATATCTGATCGCGCTCTACGACCGCATGTTCGGGCGGATCGTGCCGGTTCGCTTCGTGCTGTTCTCCGCGATCGGCGCGGCGGGCGCGGCGGTGCACCTGGGGCTGCTGGCGCTGCTGCTGGAACTGGCGCCGATCGGCTTCGTCGCCGCGACCATCCTCGCCACTGTGGCGGCGATGACGTTCAACTTCTTCCTCAACAACGCGCTCACCTATCGCGACCGCCGGCTGAAGGGCGCGCGGGCGCTGCTCGACGGCTGGGTGTCCTTCTGCCTGGTGTGCGCGGTGGGGGCGGTCGCCAATGTCGGCGTGGCGGCGTTCCTCTACGACGTGCGCGGCGGCGCCTGGGCCGTGCCGGCGCTGGCGGGCGTGCTGGTGGGCGCGGTGTGGAACTTCGCCCTGTCGAGCCGCTTCACCTGGGGGCGCTACGGCCGCAGGGCGGCGGCGTGAGGCATCGGTCGGATTGACATCCCTCCTTTCCCGTTTGTCTCGAGTAGGGATCGAGCTTGTCGAGAGCCCGTATCGAGAGAGCCGCAACCGCCGACCTCTCGATACGCCATCTCGACAAGCTCGATGGCTACTCGAGGCGAACGGATAAGGCGAAAGGGCGCAACGCCTGCGCTGAACGTCGCTTCACCGCCAGCTGTCGAACCACATCCACCGGTTGAACGCGCCCGGCCCGTCCAGCGGTGCGGCGCTCAGGATCGGCCAGAAGTGGAAGAAGGCGAACAGCGCCGCGAACAGGAAGATCTCGTCCAGGTAGCGGCGTCGGCTCTGCGGAAAGGCGTGAAAGGCCGCGGCGATCGCCACGCACAGGAAGATCCCCGACAGGTGATAATAATAGAAGAAGCCGAGCGACTTGGGGATCGCCGCCCAGAGCGCCAGCGAGGCCACCCACAGCAGCCCCGCGCCGCCGATCGCGGCCGAGCGCCGCCGCAGCCCGGCCCACAGGCAGGCCGCCACCGCGACCAGGCCCCCGTACCAGATCACCGGATTGCCGATCAGCAGCACGCCGCGCTGCACGCCCCCGTCGGGCTCGTAGAAATACCAGATCGGGCGGATCAGCAGCGGCCAGCTCCACCAGTCCGACTGGTAGGGATGCGGCGGCAGCAGCTGCGTCTGGCGCTCGTACATATAGTGCTGGAACGGGATCAGCTCGCCCAGCGTCATCGGATCGAGCCGGTAGAAGAACGCGGGCAGGAAGGTGAGGAAATAGGTAGCGATGCTCACCAGCCCCAGCACCAGCACGGCGGCGAACCCGTTGACGCCGGGGAAATAGCGGTCGCGGTCGCGCCACTTGGTCCAGAGGATCAGCAGGCAGGCAAACGCGACATAGGGCGCCGCCACCCATTTGGTGCCGACCGACAGGCCGAACAGCACCGCCGACAGCAGCAGCCGCGGCCACACGCGTCCGCGGGGGCCACGCATGGCCCACAGCAGCGCCGCGATCGCGCAGGTGACGAACGCGCCGAGGAACCCCTCCAGCATCGCGATCCGCGCCTGGATATAGACGGTCTGGTTGAGCAGCACGAACACGGCACCCAGCACCGCGATGCGGGCGCGGCCGAACAGCAGCCACAGGATGGCGAACACGCCCAGCACCGTGGCCGTGCCCGCGAGCGTCGACAGCGCCCGCCACCCGATCGGATTGTCCCCGAACAGATGGATGCCGAGACCAATCAGCTCCTTTGCGACCAGCGGATGTTCGGTATTGGCCGGCTCCGCGAGCGCCCACAGGGTTCGTGCGGCCGGGACATAATGGACCTCGTCGAAGGTCAGCACCGACGGGGCACCCAGTCGATAGCAGAACAGCAGCTGCGCGGCCGCGCCGATCAGCAGGGCCAGGGTCCACGGGCGATCGCGCAGGCGGGAGAGCATGGCCGTGCTGATAGGTCGGAAGCGCCGCCGGGGATAGGGCGCGCAGCGTAGGCGCCGTACCGCCGGGGCGGAGCATCGGGCCTGCCCCAAGTGCTTGCACGGCTGGCCTCAAGGGAGCAAAGCGAGCGCCATGAAGCGCACCACCGGACAAGACCGCACGATCACCCGCAACTGGCGCCCGGCGACGCAGGCCGTGCGTGGCGGCACCGCCCGCAGCGAGTTCGGCGAAACCTCCGAGGCGTTGTTCCTGACCTCGGGCTATTGCTACGACAAGGCGGGCGACGCCGCCGCGCGCTTTGCCGGCGAGCAGCAGGGGATGACCTACTCCCGCCTCCAGAACCCGACCGTGGAGATGCTCGAGGAGCGGATCGCGCTGCTGGAAGGTGCCGAGGCGTGCCGGACGATGGCGTCGGGCATGGCGGCGATGACCGCAGCGCTGCTCTGCCAGCTGCAGCAGGGCGACCATGTCGTCGCCGGCCGCGCGCTGTTCGGGTCGTGCCGCTGGCTGACCGACACGCTGCTCCCCAAGTTCGGCATCGAGACCACCGTGGTCGACGCCCGCGACGCGCAGCAGTTCGCCGACGCCGCGCGGCCCAACACCAAGGTGTTCTTCTTCGAAACGCCGTCCAACCCGACCATGGACGTGGTCGACCTGAAGGCGGTGTGCGGCATCGCGCGCGAGCGCGGCATCGTCTCGGTCGTCGACAATGCGTTCGCGACGCCGGCGCTGCAGCGGCCGATGGAGTTCGGCGCCGACGTCGTCGCCTATTCCGCGACCAAGATGATGGACGGGCAGGGCCGTGTGCTCGCCGGTGCGGTGACCGGCAGCAGTGCCTTCATCAACGACGTGCTGCTGCCCTTCACCCGCAACACCGGCCCCACGCTGTCCGCGTTCAACGCCTGGGTGGTGCTCAAGGGCCTGGAGACGCTGGACCTGCGCATCCGCCGCCAGAGCGAGAATGCGCTCGCGGTCGGCCGCTTCCTGGAGACGCGCGTGCCGCGCATCAACCATCCGGGCCTGCCGAGCCATCCGCAGCATGCGCTGGCGATGGCGCAGATGGATGCGGCCGGTCCGATCTTCTCGTTCGAGGTCGATGGCGGGCGTACCCAGGCGCACGCGCTGCTCGATGCGCTGGCCCTCATCGACATCAGCAACAACATCGGCGATTCGCGTTCGCTGATGACGCACCCGGCTTCCACCACCCATGCGAGCGTCGCCGAGGACAAGCGCGTCGAGATGGGCATCGGCGAGGGGCTGCTGCGCCTCAACGTCGGGCTGGAAGACCCGCAGGACCTGATCGAGGATCTCGACCAGGCGCTCACCGCGGCAGGTCTGTGAAGGCGTTCTTCCCCTATGTGGCAGAGACGCGCGGGGTCACCGTGCGCGTCTCCGTCAGCTATCTGGCGGAGCAGTCGGAGCCGGCGCAGGCGCGCTGGTTCTGGGCCTATCACATCCGCATCGAGAATAACGGCGAGCGCGCCGTCCAGCTGCTGACCCGCCACTGGGTCATCACCGACGGTCGCGGCGAACGGCACAGCGTCGAGGGCGAGGGCGTCGTTGGCGAGCAGCCGCTGATCCTGCCGGGCGCCAGCTACGACTATGTGTCGGGCTGCCCGCTCACCACTTCCACCGGATCGATGCAGGGCAGCTATCATATGCTCGACACCGAAGGCGCCGCGTTCGACGTGGTCATTCCGAAGTTTGCGCTGACCGCACCGGCGGTGGGCGCGTGAAGCGGACGCACCTGCCGCTGAACGGCCTGCGCGTGCTCGACGCGGCCGCGCGCCACCTGTCCTTCACCCGCGCGGCGGACGAGCTGGCGGTGACGCCGGCGGCGGTCGGCCAGCAGGTCCGCGCGCTGGAGGACACGCTGGGCGTGGTGCTGTTCCGCCGCACCACCAAGGGGCTGGAGCTGACGCCGGAGGGCGAGGCTGGCCTGGCGGCGCTGCGCGACGGCTTCCTCCAGTTCGAGGAAGCGGTGCGCGCCATGCAGGCGGGCCAGTCTTCCAAGTCGCTGACCGTCGCCGCACCGCGCGACCTCACGCAAAAGTGGTTGATGCCCAAGCTCGCGGAGATTGCGCGTGTCGACCGCGAGCTCCGCTTCGTGCTGGTCGCCGCCGACGACGCGGTGGAGTTCACCGAGGCGAACCTCGATCTCGCGATCCGCTGGGGCGAGGGGCCGGGCGTGCACGAGGGCGAGGCGCTGGAGTCCGAGGGGCTGGTGACGGTGGCCGCCCCCGGATCCGCCACCGACACGGTGATCGGCTGGCCGGGCTGCCCGGGTGGCGAGGCGCAGGCGCTGGTGCAGGTCGCCGATGCCGGCCTCGCGATCGATGCGGCTGCCGCCGGTCTGGGGCGTGCGACCGTGCCGGAGCTGCTCGCGCGCGCCGATCTCGCCGCCGGCCGGGTGGTGGCGCTCGGGGAGGCCCAGGTGGGGCGGGCGGGCTATTGGCTGGTCGCCCCGCTGCCGCAATGGCGCCAGAAGAAGGTCCGCGCATTGGTCGAGGCGCTGGGCGCGTGAACCCGGTGCCGGCGGCATTGCCGGTGCTGGAGACGGCGCGGCTGCAGCTGCGCCCGCTCGAAGCCGCCGATGCGGAGGCGCTGCACCCCACGCTTTCCGATCCCGTCAGCATGACCTGGTGGTCGCATCCGCCGATGGAGAGCCTGGCGGAGACGCGCGCGCATTTGGAGCGCAACGCAGCCTCTTCCGATTGGCGCAATTGCGTGTTCGTGCCGCGCGAGGGCGGGTCGGCGATCGGCTTCGTCGCAGTGGGCGAGAAGCGCAACGGCGCGTGCGAGCTCGGCTACATGATCGCCCGCGAACATCGGGGCTCGGGGCTGGCGCGCGAGGCGGTGTCGGCCGTGCTCGACCATCTCTTCGCCGCGGAGGGCCGGCGCCGGGTGTTCGCCGATACCGACCCCGACAACATGGCCTCGCGCGCCCTGCTGGAACGCCTGGGCTTCACGCTGGAGGGCCGCCTGCGCGCCGAGTGGGAAACTCACATCGGCATCCGCGACAGCCTGATCTACGGCCTGCTGCGCGACGAGTGGCTGGGCGCCCGCCCGCGCTAAGCCGCCCGGCTACAGCGCCGCCAAATCGATTTCGGCGTTGCGGTCCAACCAGTTGTCGGTCGGCGGCATCGGGTACTTCAGCCCCGTCGCGCAGTTGAACAGCACCGTGCGCTCCTCCGGGTCGACCAGCCCGTCGGCGAGCGCCTGACGATAGGCGGCAAGCGTCGCGCCGCCCTCGGGGCAGAGCAGCAGGCCGTCCTTGCGCGCGGCTTCGTCCACCGCGGCCAGGATCGCGGGATCACCGACCGCCAGCGCCTGGCCGCCCGATTTGCGCACCGCCCGCAGGATCAGGAAGTCGCCCACCGCGCGTGGCACGCGGATGCCGGCGGCGACGGTGGCGGCGTCCTCCCAGCGCTCGGCATGTTCCTCGCCCGCTTCGAACGCGCGCACGATCGGCGCGCAGCCGGATGCCTGGACGGCGTACATGCGCGGCCGCTTCGATCCGATCCAGCCGAGCCGCTCCATCTCGTCGAACGCCTTCCACATGCCGATCAGGCCGGTCCCGCCGCCGGTGGGGTAGAAGATCGCGTCGGGCAGCTCCCAGCCGAACTGGGCGGCGAGCTCCAGCCCCATCGTCTTCTTGCCCTCGATCCGGTACGGCTCCTTGAGGGTCGAGAAGTCGAACCAGCGGCCCTCCGCGGCGCCGCGCGCAACGATCGCGCCGCACTCGTCGATCTGGCCGTTGACCCGCCAGACGCGGGCGCCTTGCGCCGCGATCTCGCGGACGTTCACCTCCGGGGTTTCCTCGGGGCAGAGCACCACCGTCTCGATGCCGCAGCGCGCCGCATAGGCGGCGAGCGCCGCGCCCGCATTGCCGTTGGTCGGCATGGCGATGCGGGTCACGCCCAGCTCGCGCGCCATCGCCACCGCCATCACCAGCCCGCGCGCCTTGAACGATCCGGTGGGAAGCCGCCCCTCGTCCTTGACGATCGCGCCCCGGCCGCCGGAGCGCGGGATCGGCACCAGCGGCGTCTCGATCTCGCCCAGCGACACGATGCTCCCGGTCCGCCGCACCGGCAGCAGCTCGCGCCAGCGCCACAGGTCGGTCGGCCGCGCCGCAATCGCGTCGCGCGACACCGCCTGCCCGAGCGCATCCAGGTCGTAGCGGACCAGCAGCGGCCGCCCCACCCGGGAGAGGCCGTGCAGCCGGTCGGCTTCATAGCGCTCGCCCGTCATCGAGCATTCGAGGTGGCTGACGAAGGTCGGCCGGTCGCTGTGCAGATTCTCGTTCACACCGCCTGCTTAGACCGCGGGGCGTCACGCTGTCACGCGCCCGGGGGCGAGCCGCCGCACACGACTCGCCCCTCGTCGATCAGGCCGCGAGCGGCGGTGCGTCGGAAATGTCGGGCAGCGCCGCAGTACCCGCACGCTGGCGGCGATAGTGCACGGCCGGCACCTCGCTCCCGCGCGCGCGGCAAGGGGCGAGGGCCTGCTCCCCGGTCGGGCGGAAGCCCAGCTTGCGCAGCACGCGGCCAGAGGCGGCGTTGTCCACGAAGTGGCAGGCCGACACCTCCGGGATGCGCAGCGTGTCGGCGATCGCGAGCACCGCCCGCGCCGCCTCGGTCGCATAGCCGCGGCCCCAGGCATCGGGCGTGATCCAATAGCCGAGCTCGTGCGCGCCCGCGTCGCTCCGGTGAAGGCCGGCGCCGCCCACCAGGCGAATGCCGTCGCCCTCGTGCGCGAACACCAGCAGCGACGGGGTGCGCGGGGCCTGCGGCGTGCGCAGGAATGCCTCGGCATCGCCCAGCGCATAGGGCCAGGGCATGCGGCTGGTGTTGCGTGCGACGGCTTCGTGGCCCGCGGCGCGGGCGAGCTGAGGGGCATCCTCGACCCAGCCGGGCCGCAGCGTCAGGCGTTCGGTACGGGCGAACATGTCCGCTCTCCTCTTGCGCGGGCGCCTACGCCGTCATGATGACAGCGGCGCGACCGTTTCGGGCAGAGGGAGCAATAAAAAAGGGAGCCGGGGCGGACCCGTCTCCCTTGTTGGCTGGTCCCGCTGGCTGCGGGACCCGGGTCGCCCTGGTGGGCAACCCGGTTGGTTGCCCTATTTATTCAGCCGCAATCGCCGGCATGTCGACCGAGCAGAATTTACGGCCAAGCTTGCCCTCGCGGAACGACACGCGGCCGTCGACGAGCGCGAACAGGGTGTGGTCCTTGCCCATGCCGACGTTGGTGCCCGGGTAGAACTTGGTCCCGCGCTGGCGCACGATAATGTTGCCCGCGACCACTTCCTGGCCACCGAACTTCTTCACGCCAAGACGACGGCCTGCCGAATCACGACCGTTGCGCGACGAACCGCCTGCTTTCTTATGTGCCATGGTTCAAACTCCTCGTGTTCGCGCTCAGGCGGCTGCGCTGTCGTCAGCGCGGCTGTCGCCGATCGCGGTGATCTTCAGGATGGTGTGCTGCTGGCGATGGCCGTTCTTGCGGCGATAGTTGTGGCGGCGACGCTTCTTGAAAACGATCACCTTCTCACCCTTCGCCTGGGCGACGATCTCGGCGGAGACCGTGAGGCCCTCGACCGACTTCAGCTCGCTGCCCTCGCCGGCGAGCAGAACGTCGCCCAGGGTCACGTTGCTGCCGGCGTCGCCGTCCAGCTTCTCAACGACGATCTTGTCTCCGGCGGCGACGCGATACTGCTTGCCGCCCGTGCGCACGACTGCGAACATGGCCCTCATCACTTCCCAAAAGCATGTGCCCGCGCAGGGAAGCCCGGCGCAGGAGAGAGGGCGAGCTAGGCGAGCCCGGCCGTCGTGTCAAGGCTGAATGCCCGCAAGGGGCCGTGCGGGAGGGGCGCAGGCCGGACGGGAGGGGGCGGTTAGCGCCGCCTGCGGGCGGAGACAAGCCCTGCGCGACTCGGGCGCGAATCACTCGGGAATGGAGTCGCTTCCCGTGGCCGCGGGCCGGGCCGGGCCGTAGCGTGCCGGGGAAGCGGAAGAAGGGGGCGCGGATGGGTGCGGGCGATCTGGTGGCGGCGGTGCTGGTCCGATGGCGGCTGGTGGTGCTGGTCGCGGCGGCGGTGCTGCTGCTGGTCGCCGGCTGGACGCTCGCCCAGCCGCGACTCTACCGCGCCTCGGCATCGGTGCTGTTCAACGTCGCCCAGTCCGATCCCGAAAGCATGGCCGGCGATGCGCCGCAAAGCAGCAACGCCCTGCTCGCCACCCAGGGGGACGTGCTTCGCAGTGCCCGGGTCGCGCACGACGTGGCGGTTCGGCTCGGCGGCGGCGCAGCGGGTGCCGGGGCGGACGGCGCCGGGCTGGAGCGGGTGGCGGCGGCGCTGCGCGCGAAGGTCAGCGTCACCAATGCCAAGGCCAGCAACGTGATGGTCGTCAATGCCGAGGATCGCGATCCGGAGCGGGCGGCGCGCATCGCCAACGCCTTTGCCGAATCCTACCTCGCGCAGGTGCCGCAGCTGCGGGCGGTCGCCGCCCAGGGCTATTCGAGCTGGCTGGAACGCCGCACCCGCGACGTGCGCGGGCGACTCGAACGCGCGCAGGAGGCGCTGGCGCGCTATCAGCGGGAGCGGGGGCTGGTCGGAGCCGGTCGGTTCGATCTGGATGCGGAATCGCTCCGCACCCTGAATGCCGAACTCGCCCAGGCGGAGGGAGCCGCCGCCGAAGCGCAGTCGCGCGCCGGTTCGCGCAGCGTGCCGGAGGTGGCGTCCGACATGGCGGTGCAGCAGCTGCGCACCAGCGTCGCCACCCAGGCGGCGCGGGTGGCCGAACTCTCCCGCACGCTGGGACCGAGCCATCCCGACATGCAGGCCGCCACCGCACAGCTGGCGGCGCTCCAGGGCCAGCTTTCCGCCGCGATCGGCAGTGCGGCCGAATCGGTTCAGGCCGCCAGCACCGCGTCGCGCCGGCGCGAGGCGAGCATCCGCGCCCGGCTCGCGGCCCGGGAGCAGGCGATGATCGCCGGCTCCGACGACCAGAACCGGCTCACCGTCCTCCAGCGCGACGTCGACGCGGCACAGCAGATCTACGACCAGATGCGTCGCGAGATCGGGCAGCAGTTCGTGCGCAGCCAGGCGAGCCAGGCCAATGCCAGCCTGCTCGATCGCGCCGACCCGCCGCGCCTGCCCTACAAGCCTAACCTGCCGCTGATGCTGGTGCTGGGAACGGTGCTGGGCATCGCCGTCGGGCTCGCCTCGGTCATGGGGCTCGAGTTCCTGGAGCCGCGGGTGCGCACGGACCACGGCGTCGAGCTCGCCACCGGCGCCCCGGTGATCGCCCTGGGCTAGGAGGAACCCACGACGTCGGGTGCTCGCCTCAAGGCGCGTTGCGCACCGATCCGTGTATCCCAACCGTTCAGGACGTCGGGCGGCCGAGGAACGCGCGCGAAACTACTCGCGGTCTTTACCTTCGCCCCGGCCAGGTCTTTGCAGACCGCGCGTGCCGTACTTCCGAGAAGCGATACCTCTGCGAAACCCCTGACGTGCTCCTGCGAAGGCAGGAGCCCAGGTTCCAAGCGCCGCAAGTCGTTGGTCTGCATGGCCCTGGATTCCTGCCTGCACAGGAATACGGTGTGACCGAAGGGCGGCGCTTCCGGCGTTCATCCTGCCCTTCGCGGCTGGGGCGCCTCTTTGCCATTGTTCGTTGGATCAGGGACGGATTCGTCTGGTAGAAGCAACGGGTGCACCGGCGCGACCCTGGATGCGAGTCCTTCTTTTCGCGCGCACTGCACCGGGACCGCTCGTCTTGAACTGCTGCGGCGGAGTGTGATGAAATGGGAACGCGCATAAAGGTTTTTGTGGCTTGCTGGATCGTTGCAAGCACGTTGCTGCTGAGCGGGATCACGCAAGGAATACGTGGTTTTGCCGAACCTCGATTCATCCAGGAGCAGTTCGCGAAAGCGAGCAAGCTGACCTGGTCTCCTTCGATCGAGATATCCGTTGAGGTAACGCTGAACCTCGCACGATGATCTTGCGCGCTCCTCGGTTTGGCGGGTGCGTGCAGCAAGGAAACCGCCAGCCCGCCGGGCAGGGACTGTGCGCGACGCCGTGAAGCCCACGGTTTGTCTTGGAAGAAGCGTTCGGGATTGAAGCCGGAGTATCTCTGCAAGGGGGGACTCGTGGTGTTCGGACGAGGTTCGGCATCTTCGCAGCCCGCTTGGGTTCCGCGGCCGCGCTGATCTGGGGTGTGTCTGGAGCGACGCGGCTCCTGCAAAGGGGCGATGCGCATCCAGCCGCAGGAAAGAGCATGCCGCTTCTGCCGGGCTCCGTGCTGCTCATCGGCGCGCTCCTCCGCCATCGCCCACGCGAGCATGCCCATTCTAGCCGGTGTGAATCGCCAATCCCGGCGCCCCGCCGCACGGCGCAACCCGTCTTCCCGGACCGCGTCTTTCCTACCGGACATGGGGCGCGGTACACCGGCTCCGTCCTCCAAAAAGGCGGAAGCGGTGCTGGACCAAGACCCTCATCCCGTTGCCGATTCTCCCGCGGGCCGCGGCTGCCGCGCGGGCGCTTCGCCGGAAGTGCGCGGAGCCTGTTCTTGGACTAACTTTCGACTAACTTTCCGCGGTCGCATGGCCGCGGCCGGAGCCGTTCGCCCGGCCGGGCACGACCTGCCGGATGTGCCTCCATTCGGAACGCTTGCCCCGGCAGCCCGTTGTTTCCGTCCTGCCACCCCCCGGCAGATCAGGGAAGGAAACCGCGTGCGCATGACCGACACACCCCCGGTGCTGGATGCGTCCGCGTTCGATCCCCCGCCCAATTCGCAAGGCTTCTACACCGACTCGCTCCGGCTGCTCGGCGAGTCCGGCGTGCCCTATCTGCTGTCCGGCACCTATGCGCTCAGCTGCCACACCGGCATCATCCGCCCGACCAAGGACATGGACGTGTTCTGCAAGGCGGGGGACGCGCCGCGGCTGCTCGCCTGGTTCAAGCAGCACGGCTACGAGATCGAGGTCGAGGACGACCGCTGGATCGGCAAGGTCTGGCAGGGCGAGCATTTCTTCGACGTCATCTACAACCTGTCCTCGGCCAGCATCCCCGTCACCGAGGACTGGTTCCGCGACACCTATGAGGTGGAGATCTACGGCAGCATCGTGCCGGTGACGCCGCCGACCGAGTTCATCCTGTCGAAGCTCTTCATCCAGGATCGTTATCGCTACGACGGCGCGGACGTGGCGCACGTCATCCTGAAGAAGCACGACGAGATCGATTGGAAGCGGCTGCTGGCTACCATGGAGCTGCAGTGGGAAGTGCTGCTGATCCACCTGCTCAACTTCCGCTTCATCTATCCGACCGAGCGCGACTGCGTGCCGCGCTGGCTGTTCGACGAACTGATCGACCGCGCCCGGCTCCAGGCGGACCTGCCGCCGGCGAACGTGAAGGTTTGCCGCGGCCGCCTGCTGAGCCCGCGCGACTATCTCGTCGACATTTGTGACTGGGGCTTCGCCGACGTGGTCGGCAAGGGACTTGAGGAGCAGCATGAGCGAAAAGCCTGAGCGCATCGTCCTGGCGGCAACCGGCGACCTGCACGTCAACGACGCCGACGCCAACCGCTACCGCGACCTGTTTGCGGAGATCTCCGAAAAGGCGGACGTGCTGGCGCTGACGGGCGATCTCACCAACTTCGGCAGGACGCGCGAGGCCGAGAACCTGGCCGAGGACCTGCGCCACTGCACGATCCCGGTGGTCGCCGTGCTCGGCAATCATGACTATGAATGCGGCCAGCCCGAAGAGGTGGTGCGCATCCTCCAGGGCGCGGGCGTGACGGTGCTCGACGAGCAGGCGGTGGAGATCGCCGGGGTCGGCTTCGCGGGCGTGAAGGGCTTCGTCGGCGGCTTCGATCGCGCCGAACTGGGCGCGTTCGGCGAAAAGGCGATCAAGGACATCGTCGACGAGTCACTGGCCGAGGCGCGCAAGCTGGAGAATGCCCTGCGGACGCTGCGTACGGACCGTGCGGTGGCGCTGCTCCATTACTCTCCGGTGGCGGCGACCGTGGAAGGCGAGCCCAAGGAGATCTGGCCGTTCCTCGGCTCGTCCCGCCTCGCCGACGCGGTCGACCGCTTCGACAATGTCCGGCTGGTGCTGCACGGCCATGCGCATCGCGGCAGCTATGAGGGGCGCACCCGGCGCGGCGTCCCCGTCTACAACGTCGCGCAGTTCGTGCTGACCGAGCAGTTCGGCAAGCCGTACGTGCTGTACGAGGTCTAGCGGGGCTCGGCCCGGCCCAGCCCCATGCGGGCGAGCTCGCGCTGGCGGTCGACGAACTGGTGCTTGAGGGCGCCAGCGACGTGGAGCAGCAGCAGCGCGAGCAGGATCCAGGCGCCGATGGCGTGAAAGGTCTCGATCCGCGCATGCACGGCGCGCTGTTCCGGCACCCCTGCGGGCGTGCGGCCGAGTTCCTGGACCGGGCCGATCATCGGCAGCGGGAACAGGCCCCAGATTTCGGTCGGGCCGCGCTTGCGCGGCGGCAGCCCGCCGCCCTTGCCTTCCCCCGCAGGACCGCCGCGGGAGGTCGTGTCGGGCTTGAGCGTGGGTGCGGGGGGCGCGCCGGGCGGGTTCTCGGCAGCCCAGGCGGCACCCGGCGAGTCGGCCGGCGGATTGGCCGAGATCATCGCCCAGCCGGAGAAGGGCATCAGCAGCATGGCGGCGTAGAGCAGGAGGTGGACAGCCTTGGCGAGCCGCTTCTCCCACTGGACCATGGGCAGGAAAGGCGGCGGGCGGTTGGTAAGCCGCCAGCCGACCAGGACCAGCGTCAGCACCAGGATGGAGATCCCGGACGAGACGTGGAAGGCGAAGAAGCCGCGAGGTAGCACCGGGCGCAGCAGCCCGGAGGTGAGATTGTAGAGGATCAGCGCGGCGATCGCCCAATGCAGCGCGATCGCGACATTGGCGTAGCGCAGCCTTCGGCGCGCGCTCCCGTCGTAGGTGTCGACCCCCATGCGGACCCACTCCTTCAAACCTGCATCAACCTGTCCCTCGGCCGCGGCCGGGTCAAGCACGCGGAGGCGGTCAGGCGAGCAACCGCGTCCCGGTGATCACCAGCACCAGCGCCAGGGTGGGGCGAAGGACGCGGTCGGAGGCGCGGGAGGCGAACAGCGAGCCGGCGATGATGCCGGGGATCGAGCCCAGCAGCAGCCCGCCGAGCAGCGGCGCGTCGACGTTTCCGAGCGAGAGGTGACCCAGCCCCGCGACCAGCGTCAGCGGCACGGCGTGGACGATGTCGGTGGCCACCAGCTTCCGCGTGGTGAGGCGCAGCGGATAGAGGCCGAAGAGGATGACGGCGCCGAGCGCGCCTGCGCCTACCGAGGTGAGCGTCACCATCACCCCCAGCAGCGCCCCTGCGAGCACGGTCAGCGGCGGCTGGAGGTGGTGGAAGCGGGCGGCCGAGCGGGCGCGGAAGCGGATCGCCGCCCGTTGCAGCCGCGGGCGCAGCAGCGTCGCCCCCGCCGTCAGCAGCAGCACCACGCCCAGCGCATGCAGGATCAGCCCGCCCTTGATCGCATGGGTGTCGGTCTGCGCGAGCACCCATAGGGTCAGTCCGGCGGCAGGAAGGCTGCCGAGGCACAGCCGGCGCACGACCTGGAAGTCCGGGCCGCCGTCGGTGCCGCGGTGGCGATGATGGATGAAGCCGCCGACCGACTTCGTGATCGCGGCGAACCACAGGTCGGTCCCGACCGCGGTGATCGGCGTCACCCCCAGCAGCAGGATCAGGATCGGCGCCATCAGCGATCCGCCGCCCACGCCTGTCATGCCGACGAGCAGCCCGACACCCAGGCCGGCGATCACATTGTACAGGTCCATGGCCCCCCGCTGCGGCGGCTAGGCCGACAGCTCGGCGACCAGCGCGAGCAGGCGGGGCGCGGCCTCCAGGCGACAGATCAGCAGGTCCGGGAGGTAGGGGTTGGCGCAATTGTAGACGAGCGGCTGGCCGTCGATGCGGCTGACGTGCAGCCCGGCCGCGGCGGCGACGGCGACCGGCGCGCAATTGTCCCATTCATACTGGCCGCCGGTGTGGAGGTAGATGTCCGCCTCACCGCGAACCACTGCCATCGCCTTCGCCCCGGCCGATCCCATCGCGATGAGTTCGGCGCCGATCGCCTGCGCGACCGCGACCGCCTGTTCGGCCGGACGGCTGCGGCTCACCAGCATGCGCGGTGCGCCGCCGTGTGGCGGTGGGAGGACCGGCGGCGTATCCGACGCCAGCGTCACGCCGAGCGCCGGCAGCGCAACGGCGCCTGCCGCGGCCCGGCCGCCGACCGACAGCGCCACATGCACCGCCCAGTCGCTGCGCCCCTCGCTATACTCCCGGGTCCCGTCGAGCGGATCAACGATCCACACGCGCTCCGCCGAGAGCCGCGTGGCGTCATCCTGCTCCTCTTCGGAAAGGATCGCGTCGTCGGGGCGCGCCTGCGCCAGCGCCTCCAGGATGAAGCGGTTGGCGACGCAATCGCCCGCCTTGCCCAGCGCCTTGCCCGCGAACAGGCCGGAGCCGCGGATTTCCATCAAGACCCGGCCGGCACTTTCGGCGATGCGGCGGGCGAGCGCGGCGTCCTCCGCCAGCGTCGTCACGCCGTGGTGCCGAGCAGCTGGGCCACGATCCGTTCGGCAGCAGCCTCCGGCGTCTCCCGAGTGGTGTCGACGTGGATATCCGGCGCCTCGGGCGGCTCATAGGGGCTGTCGATGCCGGTGAAGTTCTTGAGTTCGCCGGCGCGCGCCTTGCGGTAGAGACCCTTCACGTCGCGCGCCTCGGCCACTTCCAGCGGAGTATCGATGAAGACCTCGACGAACTCGCCCTCGGGCAGCATGCTGCGCACCAGCTCGCGTTCGGCGCGGAACGGCGAGATAAAGGCGGTGAGCACGATCAGGCCGGCGTCGGCCATCAGCTTGGCGACCTCGCCCACGCGGCGCACGTTCTCGACGCGATCGGCATCGGTGAAGCCCAGGTCCTTGTTGAGCCCGTGGCGGATGTTGTCGCCGTCGAGCAGGAAGCTGTGCTTGCCAAGCGCATGCAGCCGCTTTTCGACCAGGTTGGCGATGGTCGACTTGCCCGATCCGGACAGGCCCGTGAACCACAGCACCTTGGGCGCCTGGTGCTTCTGCGCGGCGTGCGCCTCGCGAGTGATCTCGACCGCCTGCCAATGGACGTTCTGGCTGCGCCGGAGCGCGAACTGCAGCATGCCGGCCGCGACGGTCGCGTTGGTGAGCTTGTCGATCAGGATGAAGCCGCCGAGGTCGCGGCTGTCGGCGTAGGGCTCGAACGCGATGCCGCGGTCGGTATAGACCTCGGCCACGCCGATGTCGTTGAGGCCCAGCGTCTTCACCGAAAGCTCGGCCATCGTGTTCACGTCGACGGCATGCTTGGGCGGTTGCACCGTCGCGCTGACGGTGCGGGTGCCGATCTTCATCCAATAGCCGCGGCCGGGGAGCAGATCCTCCGCATCCATCCACACGATCGTCGCCTGGAACTGGTCGGCGACCTGCGGGGGCGCGTCGGCCGCGACCAGCACGTCGCCACGCGAGCAGTCGATCTCGTCGGCGAGCGTGAGGGTGACGGATTGGCCGGCACCGGCCTCCTCCAGGTCGCCGTCCAGGGTGACGATGCGGGCGATGGTGGAGGTGCGGCCGGAGGGAAGCACGCGCACCGCATCGCCCGGTTTCACGGTGCCGCTGGCGATCAGGCCGGCAAAGCCGCGAAAGTCGAGGTTGGGGCGATTGACCCACTGCACCGGCATGCGGAACGGGCGGCGGCGGTCGGCAGCAAGGTCGACCTCGACCGTCTCCAGATGCTCGATCAGCGTCGGCCCCTGGTACCAGGGTGTCTGGTCCGAGCGGCTGGCGATGTTGTCGCCGCCCAGGCCCGAGATGGGGATGGCGGTGAAGTCCTCGATCCCGATCGAGCGCGCAAACGCGCGATAGTCGGCGACGATCTCCGCGAATCGGTCCGCATCATAGCCGACCAGGTCCATCTTGTTCACCGCCAGCACGATGTGGCGGATCCCGATCAGGTGCGCGAGATAGCTGTGGCGGCGGGTCTGGGTGAGCACGCCCTTGCGCCCGTCGATCAGGATCACCGCCAGGTCGGCGGTCGACGCGCCGGTGACCATGTTGCGGGTATACTGCTCATGGCCGGGGGTGTCGGCGACGATGAACTTGCGCTTCTCGGTCGCGAAGAAGCGGTAGGCGACGTCGATGGTGATGCCCTGCTCGCGCTCGGCGGCGAGGCCGTCGACCAGCAGCGCGAAGTCGATGTTCTGCCCCTGGGTGCCGATGCGCCGGCTGTCGTTCTCCAGCGCTGCCAGCTGATCCTCGAAGATCATCTTCGAATCATAGAGGAGGCGGCCGATGAGCGTCGACTTGCCGTCGTCCACCGACCCGCAGGTGATGAAGCGCAGCAGCGTCTTGTTCTGGTGCGCCTTCAGATAGGCGTCGATGTCCTCGGCGATGAGGGCGTCGGTCTTGTAGATCGGATCGTCGAGCACGGACATCAGCAGGCCTCGTCATGCTGAACGTGTTTCAGCATCCACCGCGCCGCAGGCAGCGTCGGTGCGCGGGGAGGAAGGAACCCGGAAACAGGTCCAGGGTGGCAGGAGAGAAGGGACGCGACCCGCATCAGAAATAGCCCTCCTGCTTCTTCTTCTCCATGCCGGCGCCGCCTTCGTCCTTGTCAATGGCGCGGCCCTGGCGCTCGGAGGTGGTGGTGAGCAGCATCTCCTGGATTACTTCCGACAGGGTCGCCGCCTCGCTCTCCACCGCGCCGGTCAGCGGGTAGCAGCCGAGCGTGCGGAAACGGATGGAGCGTTCGACCGGAGTCTCGCCCGGCCGCAACGGAAAGCGCTCGTCGTCCACCATCAGCAGCATGCCGTCGCGCTCCACCGTGGGCCGGGGTGCGGCGAAGTAGAGCGGCACGATCTCGATCCCCTCGGCGAGGATGTATTGCCAGATGTCGAGCTCGGTCCAGTTGGAGAGCGGGAATACGCGGATCGACTCCCCCTTGGCCTTGCGCGCATTGTAGAGGCGCCAGAGTTCAGGCCGCTGCGCCTTGGGGTCCCAGCGGTGGCTTGCCGAGCGGAAGCTGAACACGCGCTCCTTGGCGCGGCTCTTCTCTTCGTCCCGGCGGGCGCCGCCGAACGCCGCGTCGAAGCCGTATTTGTCGAGCGCCTGCTTCAGGCCTTCCGTCTTCCAAAGATCCGTGTGCAGGCTGCCGTGGTCGAACGGGTTGATCCCGCGCGCCATCGCGTCCGGATTGTGGTGGACCAGCAACTCCATGCCGGCATCCGCCGCGGCTTTGTCACGCAGGTCGTACATCGCCCGGAATTTCCAGGTGGTGTCGACATGGAGCAGCGGGAACGGCGGCGGCGCTGGGAAGAACGCCTTCTTGGCGAGGTGCAACATGACGGCCGAATCCTTGCCGACCGAATAGAGCATCACCGGCCGCTCTGCCTCCGCCACCACTTCGCGCAGGATGTGGATGCTCTCTGCCTCGAGCCGCTGGAGGTGCGTGAGGCCGGACCCGGACGGCCGGCGGATGGACGAAGAGGCGTTCATGACCCGGAGTT
Source organism: Sphingomonas sp. MJ1 (PH-R8) (assembly GCF_048058635.1). NCBI lineage: Bacteria > Pseudomonadati > Pseudomonadota > Alphaproteobacteria > Sphingomonadales > Sphingomonadaceae > Sphingomonas > Sphingomonas sp. MJ1 (PH-R8). Next base: position 38,939 of record NZ_JBBEFX010000015.1, on the reverse strand, counting down.
GGCAGAACGTTCCGGGCCGTACAATGGCGAATTGCCCCATTTACTCGGTCCGTCCCGGAGAGATCTTGGGCGGGTAGAAGCGGAACTTTAGGAGGGCCCGAAAAGCGGCCCGAACCGCAAATGATAACTTCGCGGAGCAATAGAGATGCTTTGGTCGGTGGTCTTGCTGCCGCGTACGGCTGGCGTCCCGCGCGTGCGAGACTCAATCGGCGACGTGGTCATTCTGGTGTGGCGCAGCGATGAACGGGACCGACGCGTTTGGACGGCGAGGCAGGTGTTCTCCGTGGGGTGCAGTCCGCAAGAGGATCGTCCGTGCTCGATCGGAGGGCGCTGGGAGCTTCTTCTCCGGAGTCGGCAGGACTGCGCCTTGGGGCTACGGAAGGTGGGCGCGCTGCCCGCTCGGGCTCGACGATCCGGAGGGGCGACATGGATATCCCTCGGCGCCGCGGCGCGTCCTATCGCGCCAGGTGGCGGCGTAGGACCCGCATCTGCGGCCGCTCGCCGCCCGTGCGGCTCGGCTGCACGCTGAAGGCGTAGCTGGCCGGCCACCAGGGACCCGCCGCCCAATAGGTCCAGCCGGACCAGACATCCCCGTTCCGGTCCATATAGGCCAGCATGCGGTCAAGGGTTGCCAGGCATGCGGCGTCGCCGCCGGCGCCGAACTCGGCGAGGAAGCCGCGCGCCCCTACCGAGCGCAACCAGGCGGTGGCAGCACGGAGTCGGTCGACGCCGGTATCCGGGCCGCCGCAGCCCGGGTGGATGCCCGAGGAGTCGTTGTCGAGATACTGGTGCATTTCGAACGCGAAGTTGCCGCCGGGGTCGCGAAACCCGGCGAACGCATCGGCATTGGAGCCGCCGCCGCCGGTGCGGGCCCAGCTGTGGGCGCCGGTCCACTTCGTACCGGGCACCAGGACCAGATTGCGGGCGCCCGTGGCGCGAATGGCGGTCACCACCCGATCGACGATCCTGCGCCACTCGGTCGCGGCAATGCCGTGCGGCTCGTTCATCAGCCCGAAGGCGACGCGCTTGCCCCTGTAATGCGCGGCGAGGCGCTTCCAAAGATCGACCAGCCCGTCGGCGACCACCGGCTCCGTGACGCTGCGACTGGCGTATCTGCCGTAGTTGTGCACATCGAGGATCACCGTCAGTCCGTAGGCGGACGCCCTGGCGACGACCGCATCGAGCCGCCCGACTTCCACCGGGGAGAGCGCCTGCGAAAGCCCGGGCTGCACGCGCTCCCAGCGGAGCGGCACGCGCACGACGTTCATGCCCCCCTTGGCGAACGTCGCCAGATCGGCGTCGCGCGGGTAGAGGTAGTCCTTGCCATAGATGCCCGGGCGCCTTGCAGGCTTGAATTCGCCGCCTGCGATGTTGACGCCGGTCAACTGCGGTCTGGCTTGCGCGGCAGCGGCAGCGGCAGCGGCAGCGGCGGGCGAGGGCAGCAGCAGCGCGAGGAGCGGGAGCACGACCGTGCGAACGCCGCCGATCACGGCACGATCACCGTCCCCAGCAGCGGCACCCCGCTTTCCTCCAGCAGCATGGTCAGCCGCTGGAGCGGGCGGAGCGCGCTGGCGTTGCGGCTCGCCAGTACCAGCGCGCCGTCGAAGCCGCTTAGGACCGTGTCGACCGCGCCGAAACGGGGCGACTCCCCGCGCGCGGAAAGGCTGAGAAGGAGCAGCCGGTACCGGCCGATGCGGCCTTCCAGCGCTTCTGCCAGCGGCCTGCGCTCGATCAGTTCGGGGCCATCCGCCGCTGCGGGGCCCGCCGGCAGCAGCGATAGCCGCTCGATCGCGGTCGGCTGGACGGCGGCGCGTCCCTCCGCTTCCTGGAGCAGCGTCGATAGACCCGCCTGGTTCAGTGTGCGAAAGAGCCGGTCCTGCGCCGGTGCCTGGATATCGCCGTCGATCAGCAGCGTCGGCCAGCCGAGCTGCGCGCAGACGACCGCGAGGTTCGCCGACACGCATGCCACCTCCACCGTCGTGTCGAGGCCGATCACCGCGACGGCTCGGCGGTCATCGGGGGTGTCGCTGTGCCAGCGGCTCGACAAGGTGCTGCGTAGGTCGCGGATGCGGGCCACCGCGTCACCACCGGCCTCGAACGCGGCAAAGACGGACGGATCGACGCGAGGGTCGCCTGGATGCAGCAGAGCGCCGTGCCGAGCCGCTCCCGCTGCGGCACCGCCGGGCACGGATGCGCCGTCGTGCACCGCGCCTCCGGCCTCCTGCGGATGCGAGGCCATCGGGTCGCTGAAGGCATCGATGGGCGGCATTCCGGGCGACGGCAGCGGGCCTCGACTCGGGTCGCCGGGGGCATCGTTCGGCCACAGCCGCGCGCCCTCCAGGCTGCGTGCATCGAGCGCGGTGGAGCGCAGTCTCATGGCAGGACTCTCCCGATCATCTTCATTCTGCGGCCGCCATCGCCGGCCGGGGCTCGGATGCTGCGAGCTGGAGCCGCGCGAGCAGGAACTGGGGTGCGAGCGAGTCCGCGAAGACGGCGGTGCCGCCATCGTTGAACAGCAGGGCGGGGGCGAGCGCCTCCGGTACCCGGTCGGCGGCAACCGTCTGATGCGCGGCGGCATCGCAGGCGAGCGCCCGCAGCCGCTCGCGAAGATCGGCAAGCCGGCAGAGGCGTTCAAACAGCGCGGCGGCGGACGCGTTGACGCTGGCCCATTCCTCGAAGCTCGCCGCCAGTCCGGTGCGCACCGCCGCCACATCGACCGTGCCGGCGCCGGCCTCCGCCGCCGCCAGGCCGGCTGCCTGGCAGAACAGGCGGACATGATAGGGAGAGCCCGCGGCGGCGGCGCCGATCAGCACGCGGGCCTCGGCAGGGAAGAGCAGGCCGCTGCGCCGTGAGCCCTCGTCGATCACCGCCTCCACGGAGCGCGATCCGAACGGGCGGATCGGCACGGCGGTGAGGTGACGGCGCAGCGACGGGTGGGCCTCGAGCAATTCGTCCACATCGGCGGCGATTCCGACGAGCAGGAACTGGAGCGGGGCGCGCGTGTCGGACAGCAGCTTCAGCAGGCTCGCCATCTGCGCCTTCGTCTGCGCGTTTTCGATGCGATCGAACTCGTCCACGATCAGGAAGACTCGCCGCGCGAGCCCAGGGGCGGCCGCGCTTACGAAGTCGCGCGCCGTGAAATCGCGCTCCGCGAGCGCGGATAGTGCAGCCCGGCCGGCGGGACGCGCCTCCGCCTGCAAGAAGGGAAGATAGGGACGCAGCAGGTCCACGAACTCGGTGTCGCCGGTCGCCGCGTGATAGAGGGCAACGCATTCCGCCTCATCGGCGAGATCGCCGAAGATCCGCGCGAGCGACGTCTTGCCGGAGCCGCGGGCGCCGAAGATCACCGCATGCTGGCGCCGCTCGACCACGCCATCCACGAGCCGGTTGAGCTCGGCCATGCGCCCGAGCAGTTCGTAGCGGTCGTCCACCGGCTGCGCGGCATTGAAGGCGGCGATGACGCGGGAGCGCTGCGATCGGGCCCCCATCGCTGCCGCAAAGCGCTGCGCCGGGGCCTGGGTGCCCTCCGCCTCGGGACGGACCGGTGTTGCATCCATGTTGGAAGCAATCGCCGTGTCCCCGACCGCCGGCGTTCCCACCGGGATTGCCGGTGCGCTGCGGTGGTGCAGGGCCGAGGGAGCAGGCGACGGCCGCTCGTTCACCGCCCAACGCACGATGCGATGGACGGCGCGTCGAACCCGGCGCCACCACCCGCGTGTCTTGCCATCCTCTGCCATGAGGAAGTCGTACGACGCATGCGGCAAGTAGAAAAGTGGATGGGTCCAACAAGTGCGGCAGTATTGAACCAATCCATCATTGTGCGAACCTGGAAGCCGCGCGATCGTAACTGGCAGCTGCGTTGCAGCCGGTGGATTGAGGGGCGGGATGGCGGCCGATTTTTTGTTCGACAGCGGAAAAGGCGGCGGCGTGGACCCGCCTGCCGCATTCCTCTTCACCCAGCAGACGATCGGCCTGCAGGCGCGCAAGACCAGCATGGTGTTCCTGGCGGAGGCGCTGGTGCGGCGGGGCTACCGGGTCCATGTCGTGACCGTGCAGCGGAGCTGGCTTAGCAGGCTGCGGCGGAATACCGAAGGCGCCGCAATGCGCGGTGTGCCACGCAACGGCTGGTATGCGGCAGATGGGATGCAGGGATTCCTGTGGGTTCCGCCGGTGCATCCGGTAGCCGCGCGCCGTGGGATGCGGCAGTGGCTCTCCGCGCCGCTGGTCGCGTTTTATGGTGTCTTGTTGCCGCGCGCGGTGACCGAGCCGCTGCGGAAAGCCGAACTGGTGGTGATCGAAAGCTGCGCGGCCGTCGCGCTGTTCCGGCGTGTCCGCCGGATCGCCCCCGAAGCACGCATCCTCTACAGCATGAATGATCGGCTTACCGTGATCGGCATGCATCCGGGACTCGAGCGACGGCTGCGGGCGGACGCGGCGGGCTATGATCTGGTGCGTGTCCCCGCGGCCGCACTGCTGGATGACCTGCCGGGCGCCCGCGCGGCGCTTGTCCGCCATGGCATCGATCGGCGCGCCTTCGACCGCGTCTCGGCCTCCCCGTACAGCAGCGGCCCGAACGCGGTGCTGATCGGCGACATGATGCTGGACCAGCCACTGCTGGAGCGGCTTGCCGGTGCGTTCCCCGACGTGCGGTTCCACTATTTCGGGCGCACGCCGCTCGCGTTCCCGCTGCGCGCGAACCTCACGGCATGGGGGGAGCAGCCGTTCGAGCGACTCGTGCCGTTCGTCCAGCATGCAGACGTGGGGCTGGCGCTCTATCGGCGGGTGCCGGGGCTCGCCTACCTGGCCGAATCCAGCCTGAAGAACCTCCAGTATCGCTACTGCGGGCTGCCGGTGGTGGGGCCGGCGTTCGCGATGCGCGGTGTACCGGGGGCGCTGTCCTATGACCCGGATTGCCACGAGAGTGCGGCGGATGCGCTGCGCAGGGCGCTGGAGAAGGGGCGAGGCCCCCCGGAGGCAGTGGCCGATTGGGACGAGGTTGCCGGCGAATTGCTGGGCCTTGTGGGCGCGGTGGGAGCAACTTCCCCTCCATCCATTTCGGACATCCAAAATGGACGAATTGCCCAGCCCAATCGGAGCAATCTCCGGGGATGAGGCTGCGCTTACAATTGCCAGGGGATGAACTTCAGAAGTAAATTGCGCTGCGGTGCGTAGTACCGATCTTACAAACTAATCAAATCAGGCAAGTCGCTTGATAGCCGATACTGCGCCCTTTGTCGGGAGGTAAACATGGCCTACTATAACGGTACTTCGGGTGACAGCGTGATCGTCGCGGATGGGAACGGAGAGGACGTCCTCAAAGGCGACGCCGGCAATGATCGTCTGAACGGCACCCATGGCACGGACCGGATCAAGGGCGGGTCGGGCAACGACAATCTCGCTGGGCAGCAAGGCAACGACTATCTGCAGGGGGACGCCGGCGACGACATCCTCTTCGGCGGATCGGGAAGCGACTTCCTGTTCGGTGGATATGGCGCCGATAAGTTCGTCTTCGACGACTTCAACCACAGCGATGGCACGAACGACATCATCAAGGACTTCAAGTTGACGCAGGGCGACACGCTCCTGCTCAAGAACGGGGTGACGATCACCGCCGCGGTGATCACCGATCTTCCCGACAGCCTCTATGCCGACAATGAGCGGCCGGACATCCGCATCACCCTGACCTCGGACAACGGCTCGACCCAGCAGCTGTGGCTGGCGGACGTGATGACCGAGAAGGACAATGCGGCGCAGGACCGCCAGATCGCCGCGCTCGAGGATTATCTCGAGAGCCTGGGCTACACCGGCGGCCTCGCGTTCGCGGCGTGAGCGAGGCACCGGCACTCCGGCTGGTCTCGCAGGATATCGGCTCCGCCTCGCGCGGGGCCGGTATCCCGGCCGACCACGAGTCGATGACGGCGCTCGAGACGCAGGTCGTGGTGCCGTGTCCGTTGTGCGGCAGCCGGGAGGCGTGGGGCTGGGGATGCGAGAACGGCTATTCGGCGGTGAAGTGCGTCGGGTGCGGGCTCGTCTATGTCTCGCCACGCCCTGCCGACGAGACGATCAGCGAGGCGACGCGCACCGGTCAACACCGGCATGAGGTGGGCGCGATGTCGGTGGTCTACTCGCCCAGCCGCCGCAAGCTCGCGCGCTATCGCAATCGGATGCAGCGGGTGCTCGCGGGCGAGCTGGGGAACGATCCGGTGACCTGGCTCGACATCGGTGCCGGCTTCGGCGAATTACTCGAAGCGTTACGGGACGTGCTTCCTGCCGGCTCGAGGATTCGCGGGATCGAGCCCATGACGGCCAAGGCGGCGCACGCACGGGCGCGTGGGCTGCCGGTCACCTCCGAACCGCTTGCGCAGGTGACCGAGCGGTTCGACTTCGTGTCGCTGATCAACGTGTTCTCGCATTTGCCGGACCCGGGCAGTTTCCTGTCCGACCTTCGTCGGCTGGTGCGCCCCGGGGGCACGCTGGTGCTGATGACCGGGAATGGGGCCGAGCTCGACAGCGCGAACAGCTATCCCGACCGGCTCGACCTGCCCGACCATCTGGTGTTCGCCGGGCGTCCGCAACTCGACGCCTTCCTCGGCGAGGCGGGGTTCGAGCCCTATCGTCGCGACCTGGTGCGGCTGGACACGGCGAGCTGGGCAGCCAAGGCTCTGATCAAGAAGACGCTCGGGCAGCCGGTGCCGCTGGTGATTCCGTACCGCTCCCGGTTTCGGGACATGCTGTACCTCGCAAGGCGGGTGCGATGAGCGTTGCGCTGCGTGACCGGCCGGAGGTCGACGCCAGTGCGGCCAGCGTGCCCATCGACTTCCTGGTGCTGGGAGCCCAGAAATGCGGCACCACCTGGATCCACCATGTGCTGAGCCAGCACTCCGGCGTCTTCATCCCGCCGGCCAAGGAACTGCACTTCTTCAACAAGTCGTCGGCGCTTTCGCGAGGATGCGGCTGGTATGCGGATCAGTTCGCCGCTGCCGGGGCGGGGCAGCTGCGCGGGGAGTGCACGCCGAATTACCTGTGGAATCACCTCGATCCCCGCGACCGGGCGGTACCGGGCGAGCACCATGATCTTGCGCCCAAGCTGGCCGAGCTGCGCCCGCAGCTGCGGCTGGTGGCGACGCTGCGCAACCCCGTCGACCGGGCAATCTCCGCCTTTCACCATCACATCAACCAGGGGCGGATCGCGCCGGACGCCCGAATCCTCGACCATCTCTGGACGCTGGGCATCGCCTCGATGGGCATGTACGCGCGCCACCTGCAGCACTGGATCGACGCGTTCGGGCGGGAGCCGCTGATGGTGCTGATTTATGAGCAGGACATCGCGCCCGACACGGTCAAGTCCGCGACGGCGCAGCGGCTGTTCGCCCACCTCGGCCTGGCGCCGTTCGAGGTGCCGTCGCTCTACGAGCAGCTGAATGCGCGCCGAAGCTATCTGGCAATGCGGCTCGCGCGCCATTTGCCGCCTTCCGGACTGGCCGGGCGTGTGGTGCGTCGCGGCATCGACACGGTGACACCCGCGCGCGTGGATCGCCTGTTCCGCTTCGGTGTGTCGATGGAGGAGCGCGTGGAGCTTTCGAGACTGTTCGCCCCGCACCAGGCGGAGCTGGAGGCGTTGCTCGGGCGGCGTATGCCGTGGGGGTGATGGCGAGCAGTCGGTCGGTCCCACACGCCAGCGCTTCGTCGTACGAAGCGGTGTAGCAGGATGGTAGCTTCTACGCCCGGGCAGTCGCGCCATGGCGCGCCAGATCGTGGCATCCGGAACTGGGCGTTCGGCACACTTGGCCCATCGATGCGGGACCCGGCTCGCCGCCTGGGGGGCAACGGCGCCGCGATGGCGTGCGACTTGGAAGTCGCCAAGACCCGATCGGCTCATGCTGGCGCTGCACCAGGCAGAGGAGGGGGAAAGCGGTTTGCCCGACAATGAGGAGGATGGCACCGAAACGCAACGATTAGCCGGTGCGGCTCTCGGACGGCTCGCGAAGCTGGGGCGGTGCAACGGTCGAGACGCTGGCTGTCACCGCTGGCTGCCGAAGACCCCTGCAGCCGGTGCGGAACTGTGGCGACAGCCTCTCCGGCCCGTTGGCTGCTATCTGCGCGGTGCGGTGCCGCTGCGCCCTGATCAATTCTCTCGGGGCTTCGTCGGCACTGGGGTGAGGCGGCGGACGTGCAGCCCCTTGGCGGCGAGGGCGGCCTGGAGCGATCCGGGGCCGACGAGGTGGCCGGTGCCGACTGCCATGAAGACACGGCCCGGTCGGTCCATGCGCCGCATGACCCAGTCAGCCCAGGCAGCGTTGCGGTCGGCGAGCACGCGCTGCTGCACGGCGTCCGAGGTCTGGCGCAGGTCGTGGGCGATGATCGCGGCGAGGGTGTCGGTATCGCCGCGGCTCCACGCCTCGGCCGTGCGGCGCATGAGATCGGCGGCGGCGTCCTGCCCGTCGAGGACGCGGGTCAGCATCGCGATCTGCTCGGCCTCCGGCAGCTGGTCGAACATTGCGATCTGGTCGCGCTGGGTCTCCAGGCCCTCGATCGGCTTGCCCGCACGCCGTGCGGACGCGGTGAGCACGGCCTCCACGCCCGCTTCCCGGCTGTAGCCGGTCCGGCGGAGCGGCAGGATCGAGAGCGAAGTCGCCGCCAGCCATGGGTCCATGCGGTCGAACGCCCCTTCCGGATAGCCGGCTGCGCGCGTCGCGGCGGCCAGCTTCTCCGCATAGCCGGGGGGCAGGCGCTCCGGGAGCGGAGGCGCATCGGCCGGGGGCGCCACGCGGCGGAGTGCCGCCTGCACCTCTCCCTCGGGCGGGGCGACCAGTTCGAGCACCAGCGTGTCGCTCTCCTCGAATGCGCGGCGTACCGGCCCCTGGAACCAGGCGAGATCCGGGCGCAGTTCGTGCACCGATCCGAACAGATAGACGATGGTGTCGGCATCCTGCACCGCCCACAGCGCCGGCTGCGGCGGCGGTCCTGCCGGGCGCGCGGCGGGGCCGGCGAAGAACAGGACGAAGGCGGCCAGGAGCAGGCGGACGAGCGGCATGCCAATGTTCTTAGAGGCTGGCGGGTGCGAGCAGAAGCGGGCGCATGTGCTGACCGCAGCATTGTCGCCGACGCAGTGCGAATTTCGCGCGATTTGTGCTTAGTCGATCAGAGGCCCCGGGGTCGTCGGCCTGGGGGCTGCGCCAATCCAGCTTTCCCGGAAGAGGAAGCTCATGCACGGATGGTGAAACTGGGCGGGAAGCAAGCCGCAGCTTTTGGGCGGCAACGACGCGGACCGGACATCCATCCGTTGCGGAACATAGAAGGCTCGGCCAAGAGCCGGCTGCTATCAGTCGGGAGCGCTAACGTTGACGGTTCGCCAAGCCACCATCGCCGATCTGGACACTCTCGTTTCGTTGTTTGATGCGTACCGCCAGTTTTACGGACAGCCTTCGAATCCCGCTGCTGCACGAACATTCTTGAAGGACCGATTGGAGCACCAGCAGTCCGTGATCCTGCTTGCACGCAAGGACGGGCGCGACGTCGGCTTTGCACAGCTTTATCCGAGCTTCTCGTCTGTCAAATTATCTCGAACCTTCATCCTCAATGACCTGTTTGTCACACCCGACGCGCGTGCGTCTGGCTTTGGCAGGATCCTGCTCGATGCTGCCTGCACCTATGGCCGGCAGATTGGCGCGGCACGGTTGTCGCTCTCAACCGCGGCCGACAACGCGAACGCTCAATCCTTATATGAGCGCGCTGGCTGGACGCGGGATACCGAATTCTATGCCTACGACTTCGCGCTGACCTGACGGCGGTTCAGGTCTATGCGCCAAGGCCGGAATCGGGTTCATCGTCGATGCTCAATCCGCATTTCGGAGGGATCTATCACCCACGGTTAGAAGACCGCGCCGCGCTGGTTGATGAGTCGTGGTGACATGGTCGCCGTCTGCCGGAGCCACCCGGGCGCGGTCAGCGGGAAACCGCTGGAACGGGTGTTAGCGCCTGGCCGCCCTCGCTCCGGCGCTTCCAGCCCGGTAGCCGGGCGGCGGTATGCCCACCTCCCAACGCTCCCGGAGAGGCTCGATGCTTGACCCCTTTCGGGCCATGGGTCAAAGCGCGGCCGTGTCCGAGCCACTCAGCTTCCAGCGCATGATCCTCACGCTCCATGACTATTGGAGCGATCGGGGCTGTCTCATCCTCCAGCCGTACGACATGGAGATGGGCGCCGGCACCTTCCACACCGCCACGACGCTGCGCGCGCTGGGGCCGGAGCCGTGGAACGCCGCGTTCGTCCAGCCGTGCCGCCGCCCGACCGACGGGCGCTATGGCGAGAACCCGAACCGGCTGCAGCATTATTACCAGTATCAGGTGATCCTGAAGCCGAGCCCGGCGGATTTGCAGGAGCTGTACCTGGGCTCGCTGGCGGCGATCGGCATCGACTTCACCCGCCACGACATCCGCTTCGTGGAGGACGACTGGGAGTCGCCGACGCTGGGCGCCTGGGGCCTGGGCTGGGAAGTCTGGTGCGACGGGATGGAAGTCACCCAGTTCACCTATTTCCAGCAGATGGGCGGGTTCGACTGCAAGCCGGTAGCGGGCGAGCTGACCTATGGGCTCGAGCGGCTGGCCATGTACATCCAGAACAAGGATTCGGTGTACGACCTGGCGTTCAACGACGCGGGCGTCACCTATGGCGACGTATTCCACGAGAACGAGGTCCAGATGTCGACCTGGAACTTCGAGGTCGCCGACACCGACACGCTGTTCGACCAGTTCCGCAAGGCCGCGGCCGAGTGCGAGCGCTGCCTTGCCGCGGGTCTCCCGATCCCGGCCTATGAACAGGCGATCAAGGCGAGCCACACCTTCAACCTGCTGCAGGCGCGTGGCGTGATCTCGGTCGCGGAGCGCCAGGCCTATATCGGCCGCGTGCGGGACCTGGCGAAGGGTGCGTGCGCCAAGTGGATCGAGAAGAAGACGCCCGAATGGCAGGCGCGCTTTCCGGGGTGGACGGCATGATGCGTGACGCGAAGATCCTCTCCTGGAAGGAGAGGGGGACCAGCGCAGCTGGTGGAGAGGTACTTTCCACCCGCGATGCGGTCGCCTGCGGCCGATACCCCTCCACCATGCTTTGCATGGTCCCCCTCCCCTTGCAGGGGAGGAACTGAGATGCCTGATTTTCTTCTCGAACTCCGCTCGGAGGAAATCCCGGCGCGCATGCAGGAGCGGGCGCGCGAGGATCTGGCCAAGCTGTTCGCGGCCGAACTCGGCAAGGCGGGGCTGAAGGCGGCGGAGATCGTCACCTATGCGAGCCCGCGCCGGCTGGCGCTGATCGCGCGCGGGCTGCCGCTCGCGACCGAGGCGGTGCGCGAGGAAGTGAAGGGTCCGCGCGCCTCCGCGCCGCCGCAGGCGCTGGAGGGCTTCCTTCGCAAGACCGGCCTTGCCCGCGAGGACCTGGTGGAGCGGGACGGCGTGCTGTTCGCGGTGACCGACAAGCCGGGCCGCGCGACGGCCGAGGTGCTGGCCGAGGCCGTGCCGGCGGTGGTCCGTGCGTTTCCGTGGCCCAAGGCGATGCGCTGGGGCGCGGCATCGGTATCGACCGAGAGCCCGCGCTGGGTGCGCCCGCTGCAAGGAATCGTCGCGCTGCTCGACGACACGGTCGTGCCGTTCGAGGTGTTCGGGGTGGCGTCCGGTGCGGCGACGCTTGGCCATCGCTTCCACCACCCCGGTGCCATCACCATCGGATCGGCGCACGACTATGTCGAAAAGCTGCGCGCCTGCCACGTCATCGTCGATGGCGCCGAGCGCCGCGCGAGCATCGCGGTGGGCGCCAAGCTCGCCGCGCAGGGCGCCGGGCTGACGCTGGTCGAGGACGAGGGGCTGCTGTTCGAGAACGCCGGCCTCACCGAATTCCCGATGCCGCTGCTCGGCCGGTTCGACGCAAGCTACCTGTCGGTGCCACCCGAGGTGATCCAGCTCACCGCGCGCGTGAACCAGAAGTATTTCGTCTGCCGCGACGGTGAAGGGCAGCTTGCCGACGCGTTCGTCTGCACCGCCAACATCGATGCCGAGGACGGCGGCGACAAGATCGTCGAGGGCAACCGCAAGGTGCTGGCGGCACGGCTGTCGGACGCCAAGTTCTTCTATGAGACGGACCTGAAGACGCGGCTGGAGGACCTCACCCCCAAGCTGGAAAAGATCGTCTTCCACGAGAAGCTCGGCACCGTCGCCGAGAAGGTCGATCGGGTGGCGAAGCTCGCCCGCTGGCTGGTGGAGCAGGGGATCGTCGGCGCGAGCGAGGCGCCGGCGCATGTCGAGCTGCCGCTTGATCCGTCGTCGTCGCCGATCGACGCACGCGACATCGCCGCGGGCACGGCGAGCGCCGACCGCGCGTGGCTGGCCGACATGGCCGAGCGCGCGGCGCGGCTCGCCAAGGCGGATCTCGTCACCGGCATGGTCGGCGAGTTCCCGGAGCTGCAGGGCCTGATGGGCGGCTATTATGCCGCCGCGCAGGGCGAACCGGCGGAAGTCGCCGAGGCGATCCGCGACCATTACAAGCCGGTTGGTCAGGGCGATGATGTGCCGACTGCGCCGGTGACGGTGGCGGTGGCGCTGGCGGACAAGCTCGACAGCATCACCCAATTCTTTGGCGTGGACCTGAAACCGAGCGGCTCCAAGGATCCGTTCGCGCTGCGGCGCTCGGCGCTTGGCGTAATCGCCCTGCTGCTCGACAACAAGCTGCGGCTGCCTCTGTCGCAGGTCGCAGGCGAGGACGTGCTCGACTTCTTCGCCGATCGCCTGAAGGTGCAGCAGCGCGAGGCGGGCGTCCGCCACGACCTGATCGACGCGGTGTTTGCACTGGGCGGCGAGGACGATCTCGTCCGGCTGCTGGCGCGGGTGCATGCGTTGCAGGGGTTCGTGACCACCGAGGACGGCACCAACCTGCTTGCCGGCTACAAGCGTGCGGCCAACATCCTGAAGAAGGAAGGCTACACCGTTCCGGACGAGCCCCGCTCGCCGGTTGAGGCGGGGGCGCGGCAGGTGGGCGGCGCGAACGGCGAGGCTACCGGGCACGTGAGCGGTGAAGCCGAGGCAGCAGCGCAGGGCGCCGCCATCGGAGTTCATCGCAGCGTTGCCGCCAATGCGCCCGATGCGCCGGGATCGGCCGTGCCAGTGGGTGACACGGGTACGCCGGGCAACCTGCGCTTCCAGGACGAAGAGGCGAACCAGGCGGTCGATCGCCAGGGCACGACAGAGCACGATGGCACGGCGCATCCCTTTGCCGGCGGCCAGCCCGACGGCATTCCCCAGACCGGCGAGGAGGACCCGCTGGTCGAGGTGGAGCAGGGCGAATTCACCGGCTCCGTCGCCGCCTTTGCGCGCAGCGAGCGCGCGCAGTCGCTGTCCTATGAGCCCGAACCGGCCGAGGATGCGCTGATGGCGGCCCTCGACGTCGCCGAGCCGCGCGCGGCCAAGGCGATCGCCGACGAGGATTTCGAAGGCGCGATGGCGGCACTCGCGTCGCTGCGGGCGCCGATCGATGCCTTCTTCGACAAGGTGACCGTCAACGACGCGGATCCCGCCAAGCGCACGGCACGGCTCGCGCTGCTGGCGCGGGTGCGGGCGGCGGTGCACCGCGTGGCCGATTTCTCCCGGATCGAAGGATAGCGGACAGCCCGATGCGCTGATGCTATCCTTCGCCCGAAGGTCTGGTTTGTGATCCTCCTCCCCAGGGAACGCACTCCAACCCACGCAAGGAACCACGATGACGCAGTATGTGTACCGTTTTGGCGGCGGAGTTTCGGACGGGGGCTCCGGCGACAAGACGCTGCTCGGCGGCAAGGGCGCCAACCTCGCGGAAATGGCGTCGATCGGCCTGCCGGTGCCGCCGGGGTTCACCATCTCCACCCAGATGTGCACGCGCTATTATGAGGAGGGGCAGAGCTTCCCCGACTCGCTGCGCCAGGAAGTGGCTGAGGGGATCGCGCATATTGAGGGCGTGACGGGCAAGACGTTCGGCGATGCCGCCGATCCGTTGCTGGTGTCGGTACGTTCGGGCGCGCGCGTGTCGATGCCCGGCATGATGGACACGGTGCTGAACCTGGGCCTCAACGACCAGACGGTCGAGGGGCTGGCGACCGCGTCCGGCGACGCGCGCTTCGCCTGGGATAGCTATCGCCGCTTCATCCAGATGTATTCCGACGTCGTGCTTGAGCTCGATCACGGCCGCTTCGAGGAAGCGCTGGAGATCGCCAAGGAGGACAATGGCTACAACCTCGACACCGAGCTGACCGCCGAGGACTGGCAGAAGCTGGTCGCCGAGTACAAGGCGCTGGTCGAGGAACTGTGGGGCAAGCCGTTCCCGCAGGACGTGCACGACCAGCTGTGGGGCGCGATCGGCGCGGTGTTCGGATCGTGGCAGGCGGAGCGCGCCAAGGTCTATCGCCGGCTCAACAACATCCCCGGCGACTGGGGCACCGCCGTCAACGTGCAGGCGATGGTGTTCGGCAACATGGGCGACACCTCGGCCACGGGAGTCGCCTTCACGCGCAACCCGGCGACCGGCGAAAACGCCTATTACGGCGAGTTCCTGATCAACGCGCAGGGCGAGGACGTGGTCGCGGGCATCCGCACGCCGCAGTATCTCACCAAGGCGGCGCGCGAAGGCGCGGGTGCCAAGCCGCTGTCGATGGAAGAGGCAATGCCGGACGCCTATGGCGAGCTGGCGGCGGTGTTCGACCGGCTGGAGCGGCATTACCGCGACATGCAAGACATCGAGTTCACGGTGCAGCAGGGCAAGCTCTGGATGCTCCAGACCCGCTCGGGCAAGCGCACCGCCAAGGCCGCGCTCAAGATCGCGGTCGACATGGCCGAAGAGGGGCTGATCACGCGCGAGGAAGCCGTCGCGCGCGTCGACCCGGCGGCACTCGACCAGCTGCTCCACCCGACGCTCGATCCGGATGCGCCACGCGACGTGCTGACCAAGGGTCTGCCGGCGTCGCCGGGTGCTGCATCGGGCGTGGCCGTGTTCGACAGCGACACCGCAGAGCGCCGTTCCGCCACGGGCGAGCCGGTGATCCTGGTGCGCGTCGAGACCAGCCCCGAGGACATTCACGGCATGCACGCCGCCAAGGGCATCCTGACCGCACGCGGCGGCATGACCAGCCACGCGGCGGTGGTCGCCCGCGGCATGGGCCGCCCGTGCGTTTCGGGTGCCGGTAGCCTTGCCATCGACAGCCGTGCGCGCGTGATGCGCGTCGGCACGCGGGAGATCCGCGAGGGCGACACGCTCACCATCGACGGCTCGACCGGCGAGGTGATGGCGGGTTCGGTGCCGACCGTGCAGCCCGAGCTTGCCGGCGACTTCGGCACGCTGATGGAATGGGCTGATGGCGTCCGCCGCCTGAAGGTGCGCGCCAATGCGGAGACGCCGCTCGACTGCCGGACGGCACGCGACTTCGGTGCCGAGGGCATCGGCCTTTGCCGTACCGAGCACATGTTCTTCGAGGGCAGCCGCATCACGGCCGTGCGCCAGATGATCCTGGCGGAGGACGAGAAGGGTCGCCGCGCGGCACTCGACAAGCTGCTGCCGGAGCAGCGCCGCGACTTCATCGAGATCTTCGAGGTGATGGCGGGGCTGCCCTGCACGATCCGCCTGCTCGATCCGCCGCTGCACGAGTTCCTGCCGCACCAGGAGGCGGAGTTCGCCGAGGTCGCATCGGCCGCGGGCGTGGGCGTCGAGCAGCTCAAGCGCCGGGCTGCCGAACTCCACGAGTTCAACCCGATGCTCGGCCATCGCGGCTGCCGGCTGGGCGTGACCTACCCTGAGATCTACGAGATGCAGGCGCGCGCCATCTTCGAGGCGGCGTGCGAGGTCGCGGAAAAATCGGGCGAGGCGCCGATCCCGGAGGTGATGATCCCCCTGGTCGGCACGCGCAAGGAACTGGAGCTGATGAAGGCGGTCGTCGGCAAGGCGGCTGAGGCCGTGTTTGCCGAGAAGGGCCGCACGATCGAGTATCTGGTCGGTACCATGATCGAGCTGCCGCGCGCC
This sequence comes from Sphingomonas sp. MJ1 (PH-R8), assembly GCF_048058635.1. Lineage (NCBI taxonomy): Bacteria > Pseudomonadati > Pseudomonadota > Alphaproteobacteria > Sphingomonadales > Sphingomonadaceae > Sphingomonas > Sphingomonas sp. MJ1 (PH-R8). The sequence goes on along the minus strand of NZ_JBBEFX010000015.1, from coordinate 22,915 downwards.
GCGCTCAAGGCGGGCGAGATCGCCGAGGTGGGCGAGTTCTTCTCCTTCGGTACCAACGACCTGACGCAGACGACGCTGGGCGTCAGCCGCGACGATGCCGCGCGCTTCCTGGGCGTCTATGTCGACAAGGGCATCTACGCGCGCGATCCGTTCGTGAGCCTGGATGTGGACGGCGTGGGCGAGCTGATCGAGATCGCGGCGGAGCGCGGGCGCAAGACGCGGCCGAACATCAAGCTCGGCATCTGCGGCGAGCATGGCGGCGATCCGGCCTCCATCGCCTTCTGCGAGAAGGCTGGTCTCGATTATGTGTCGGCGTCGCCGTACCGCGTGCCGATCGCGCGGCTGGCGGCGGCACAAGCCGCGCTGAAGGTCCAGGCATGAGCATGCGCCGCCCAGGCGAGGGGCAGAAGCTGACGCGGGAGGGGTTCGACCGGATCGGGCCCTTCCACCCCTATGTCGTCTGGGCGGCGATCCTGCTGTTCGACCTGCTGGTGGTGCTCGCGATCCTGGCGGCACTCACCATGGCCGGCGACCGGATCGAGGACCAGCTCTGGCCCGGCGGCACGGAGTGGGTGACGATCTGAGGCATATGGCCCGGCGAAAGACCGGGCCGAGTTCGGCGACGGCGTGTGGTGTGCGGATGCAGGCCGTCGCGATCACCGCCTGCAATCGTTCCTCGTTCTCCCGCGCAGGCGGGAGCCAGGGTTCCATAAGCTACCGGCCGTTGTTCTGCTGGACCCTGGATCCCCGCCTGCGCGGGGATACGGGTACGAGGTCCCAGACTGGCGGTGATGCCCCGCGCGGGGCGCCGCGCCCGCCTTACCCCCAGCGGCGGACGTGTTCGTCGTCGCGGCCTTCGCGGATCATCGCTGCCTGCTCCCGCCAGCCTTCGCGGGCGATGGTGCCGGGGGCGAGACGGAGTTGGACTTCAAGGGTCTGCTCGTCCTCGGCGGTCATCGTCTCGATGCCCTTGAAGGTCTTGATGCCGCGGTCGTTGAGCTCGCGTTCACGGACTTCGTCGATGCCGCGGATGCGCGACAGATTGTCGCGACCCCAGCCGAACCAGCCCCCCAGACCCTCGTGATGGCGATGCGAGTCATGCGTGTGCGACGTCGCCGCAGCGGCCGCAGTGGTGGCCGCGACCGGAACCGTGGTGCCGGCGACGGTGCCGGTGGTGCCCACAGGTGCGGCGCGCAGCGCACGATCGCGCTCGGCCTCCAGCTCTCGGATGCGGGTGTCGCGCGCCTTCAACTCGGCCACCGTCTCATCCCGGTAGCGGCGGTGCTCGATCTCCTCGGCATGGTGCCGCTCGCGCCACTTGCGGCCTCCCGAACTGGAGGCGAGGCCGAACAGCCAGCCTGCGACCAGGCAGAGCACGAGGACGAGATATTGAGTCGGCGTGTGGAACAGCATGGCGGCCTCCGGATCGATTCGGGGCGTCAACGACGCGGGCGAGCCCTGCGTTCCTTGGGGATGCCTACTGCGGGCTCAATGCGTCGGAGATCGAGCAGGCGGCGGGACCCAGGATCACCACGAACAGCGTCGGCAGGATGAACAGGATCAGCGGCACCGTCATGATCGCCGGCAGCCGCGCGGCCTTTTCCTCGGCACGCATCATGCGCTCGTTGCGGAACTCTGCCGACAAGACGCGCAGGGCCGAGGCGAGGGGCGTGCCGTATTTCTCCGTCTGGATCATGGTGGTGGCGACGCTGCGGATCGCATCCAGGTCGATGCGCTGGGTCAGGTTCTCGAATGCCTGGCGCCGCTCGGTCAGGAAGCCGAGCTCGATCGCGGTGAGGGAGAATTCCTCGCCGAGTTCGGGATAGGCGCGTCCGAGCTCACGCGCGACCCGGCCGAAGGCGGCATCGACGGTGAGGCCCGCCTCGGCGCAGATCACCAGCAGGTCGAGCGCGTCGGGAAGGCCCTTGCGGATGGCGTCCGACCGCTTGGTGATGCGGTTCTTGAGGTAGATGTCGGGCGCCTTGTAGCTCGCGACCAGCGCAACCGCGACGACCAGATAGGACTTGAGCGGCCCCCAGGTGGCGAAGGTGTCGGTGCCATACACGACGAACGCCACGGGGCCGCCGATGAGGATCGGCAGGACCAGGCGACCGAAGATCACCGCCACCGCCCATTCGCGCGAACGGATGCCGGCCTGGAGCAGCTTGGTCTGGGCGGCCTTGAGCTGTTCGTCCTGCAGCACCTTCAGGGACGACAGGGTGGCGCGCATCCAGTCGGTCGTCTCGTTCTTCTTGACGAGTTGTGCCCGGCGCCGGGACACCGGCGCGACGATGCCGGCCTTGAGCTGCTCGCGCCGCTCGTGGAGCGCCTTGACGCGCTTGGACATGGGATCGCGTACGGACAAGGCGGCATAGATCGCGATCAGCACGGCGAACGCGGCGACGCCGGCGAGCAGCGTCGCCACCATCAATACGTCCACGCCCATGATGGTCGGGCCCTCGGGGTTGCTCAGCATCGCGTCAGATCTCGAAACTGACCATCTTGGCCATGATGAAGCCGCCGATCGCCATCCAGATGAAGCCGCCGATCCCGATGACCATCAGCCGCTGATCCACGAAGAACTTGGCGAGATAGTCGCTGTTGACGAACCAGATGAGGCCGAACACCACGAACGGCAGTGAGCCGACGATATAGGCGGATGCCTTGGACTCGGACGACATCGCCTTGATCTTTAGCTTCATCTGCGATCGCTTGCGCAGCACGTCGGCAAGGTTGCTCAGCGTTTCCGACAGGTTGCCGCCGGTCTCGCGCTGGATGGCGATGGTGATCAGGAAGAACTGGAACTCCGGGGTGCCGATGCGATCGGCCGTTTCCTGAAGCGCCGCGTCCAGGGTGCGGCCGATGCGCATGCGGTCCGATACGGCGCGGAACTCCTCGCCGACCGGGCCGGGCACTTCCTGGCCGACGACGCCCATGGTCTCGGTGATCGGCAGGCCCGAGCGCAGGCCGCGGACCAGCAGCTCGATCGCGTCCGGGAACTTGGCGGTGAACTTGTTGATCCGGCGATTGATCGCCATGCCGACCACCTTGTGTGGAATGCCTGCCCCCAGGAACAGGCCCACGAACAGGCTGAGCAGCAACGGCATGCCCCGGCTCCACAGCAGGATCGTCGCCGCGATGGCGATGCCGAGCGTCGCCATGCCATACTGGCCGACGGTCCAGCTCTTGCCCGTCATCGACAGCCGCTTCTGGAGCTGGGCAGGGTTGGGCAGCAGACGCCCCGCGGCCACGTCCATGCGCGTGGCGCGCGCAGTCGTGATCCGGCGGATCTGTGCTTCCATGCTCGTGCCGGAGGCTGCCGCCTGGTGCCGCTCGCGGACCGCGGCAAGCCGGCGCGCGCGGGCCTTTCCCGCGGACGGGCCCATGAAGGCGAATGCCAGCAGCAGCAGGACCAGCGCCGATCCCAGGATCATCAGCAGGAACGGCATCGGGTTCATGCCCGCCGACCCCTGATCTGCCTCGTGCCTCGCATCCGGCCGCGCCTATCGCTTCGCCGGCTTGGCAGCGAAGCGTGAACGGAACTGCCCCAGGCGGCCGAGCAGCGACGGTGCCCCCGCGCCCGGTGCGGCCGGGCGACCCGCGCCGCCCTCGCCGAGTGCGTCCGCGACCGCCACGACCTGCGCTGCCAGATCGACCAGCGGCGCGATCGTCTTGGACCCCTTGCCCACGTCTGCCATCGGCTTGCCGAGCTTCGCGGCCTGGGCCGCAAGCTTCTGGTCGAACGGCAGCTGATAGTCGACCGGCCGCTCGATCGAGTTTTCGAAGTCCTTGCGGCTGATCTCCAGCTGCTGCGCCGGGTGCACCCGGTTCGCGACCACGAAGACCGTTGCCTCCGGCGCGTTGCTCTTGAGCCAGGAGAGGATGCGGATCGCGTCGCGCGCGGCGGCGAGCGTATATTCGGTCACCACCACGACCACCGGCATCTCCTGCGCCAGTTGCGGATGGTTGACCAGGATCGAGCGCGGCAGATCGACCACCGTGCATTCATAGGCGCTGCGCATCTCCTCGCGCAGGCGGCGGAAGACGCTGCCGTCGGTCAGCACGGGGCTGCTGATCGGCGCTTCGGCAGAGAGGACTGCCAGCCGGTCCGAGGCGCGTACCATCGCGCGCTCGATGAACAGCCCGTCGATGCGGCTGGGATTGTCGATCGCATCGGTGAGGCCGCGTCCGGGCTCCAGATCGAGCGCGAGCGCATCGGTGCCGAAGTGCACGTCGAGGTCGAGGAGGGCGGTGCTGCGCCCGGCGCGGTCGCTCACCAGCCAGGCGATCGAGGTTGCGATTGTCGAGGCGCCGGCCCCGCCGCGCGTGCCGATCACCGCGACGGCACAATGCGGTCGCTGCACCGCGGCTGCGGCCGCCTCGCTCGCCTTGGGGGCGGCCAGCGTCGCCTGCGCCTGGGTGAAGGCGTCGCGCACCGCGTCCGGATTGAGCGGCTTCAGCAGATAGTCCTGGATGCCGCTGGCGATCAGGTCGCGGTAGAGCCGGACGTCGTTGACCTGGCCGGTCGCGATCACCGCCGTACCCGGCTCGCACACCTCTGCCAGCGCGTTGATGTCGTTGATCGGATCGCTGGATTCCGAAAGGTCGACGAACAGCACCGTCGGGCTGGAGGCGACGGAGAGCGCCTGCACGGCACTGCGCAGATTGCCGCGCTGCACCCTGTCGGCCGACCAGCCGAAGGCGTGGACGATCGGGCGCAGCGTGTCGGCAGAGGCTTCGTCGGTGACGAAGCCGGCGAAGGGATCGCGATTGGCGGGACGGCTGGCCATCAGTTGCCCGCCGATCCGGTGGTGCCGGCGCCAATGCTGCCGCCAAGGCCTCCGCCGGCCCCGCCGGTCGTGTTGCCGCCGCCGGTGCCCTGGTTGCTCGAGCCGCCTGCGCCGCTGGGTGCGGCACCGCGATAAGCCTGGATCGCACGCGTGGCGTTGACCGGATCCGTGATGCCCGTGCCCGACTGGCCGTGAATCAGATCCTCGGGTTGCGCGACCATGGCAGCGAGATTGGAGTTCACGGCGCACCCGTGATTGGGGCTGGTGTGCGAATCGAGGGTGAAGCCGTTTGCGGAATCCACCCGCGGGCAGGTCGGCACGCTGGCGGACGCGCGGGTCAGGACGACGCGCACCATGCCCGCCGAAACCCCGCCCGGCGCTGGCGAGGCGGTGTCGGCAAGCAGCAGGCCGTAGCGTGCGGCCTCGGCCGCCACCTGCGCGCGGGCACCGGTGGCGCCGGCGGGATCCTCGACGGCGATCCGATCGCCATAGCCGGGCTTCAGCGCGGCCATCCAGCCGGCCAGCCGCCCAGCCTCTCCCTCGCTCAGGCCATAAGGAGTGGTCGCCAGTTCGACCGCATAGTCGCTGCGCGTGACGACCGGCTGGTTGACGGATTCCAGGCCGCGGTGGGCGTTGGGATCGCAGGCGGCGAGGAGGAGGGCGGGGGCGCAGAGCGCCAGGGCCGCAAGACGCGAGTACATGTTCTTCTCCATCGGCGGCGTCATTGGTTGCTGAAGCCCGGCGCGGCGGGCCGCTTCTTGCGCTTGCCCGAGCGCTCCTCGGCGAGCACCGGCAGGCCGGGACCGGCCGGCAGCGGCGCGCCGACTACCGGCGCGCCAACCACGGGCGGAGGCGCCATGGTGGGCACCGGCCGCGGCCCGCCGGAGGTCGGGCTGGTGGCATTGCCGAGCAGCACGCGATCCGCGTCGTCGGGCGCGCGATAGGCATCGGTGGGTAGCACGATCCGGTTCGCGTCGATCGGCTTCACCAGATAGGGCGTGATCACGATCACCAGCTCCGTCTCGTTGCGCTGGAACGCGTTGGAACGGAACAGCGACCCGATGATCGGCAGGTTGGCGAGGAACGGCGCCTGGTTCACCGAATTGTCGTGGGTGTTCGACAGCAGCCCGGCGATCATGAAGCTCTGGCCGGAGCCGAGTTCCACGGTCGTCTCCGCACGGCGCGTGGTGAGCGCGGGGATCGTGATGTCGTTGAGCTCCACCGAACCGGTGCTGGTGATCTGCGACACCTCCGGGCGGACGCGCAGGGAGATGCGGCCGTCCGAAAGGACCGTCGGCGTATAGGCGAGGCTGACGCCATATTGCTTGTATTCGACCGAGATGCTCCCGAGCCCACCCTGGCTGATCGGGATGGGGATCTCGCCGCCTGCCAGGAACGTGCCCGTCTCGCCCGAGACCGCGGTCAGGTTCGGGTTGGCGAGCGTCGTCACCTGGCCGTTGCGTTCCCCCAGGTCGAGCGAGGCGAGCAGATCGAGCCCCAGCAGCCGACCGGCAGCGCCGATCGTGGTCCCGATCTCGGGAACGCCGGGAGCGGTGAAGCCGGTCCCTCCGGAGGGCAGGGTCTCGATGGTGCCCTGGCGACCCTGGCCGATGTTGAACAGGAACCCGCCCGTGCTGTCGCGCGAGGTGAGGTTGACGCCGATGTTCTTGACGTAGCTGCGGCTGACCTCGGCGATGCGGACCTGCAAGTTCACCTGCAACGGCGTGGCCGTCTTCAACCGGCTGAGCACGCGCGTGTTCTCGCCCACGAATGCCTGCGCCAGGGACTGCGCCTCTGCCACGTCCTCGGGGGAGCGGACGGTGCCGGTCAGCAGCACCATGTTGTTCATGGGCGTGGCGACGATCTGCGCCTCGGGCATGGCGAGCGCGAGCATCTCACCGAGCGTCGTGATGTTGTTCCCCACGCGGACGGTCGCCGCATAGACGGTCGCCCCACTGCGGGAGACGGCGTGGACGGTGGTCTCGCCCGGGGACTTGCCGAACACATAGAGCTGCCGGGCCGAGCGGACCTGCACGTCGGCGATACGATCGTCGGCGACGAACACGTCCGTCATGCCCGCAGGCAGGTTGATCAGCTGGCCCCGGCCGGAGTTCATCTGAACCACCGGCGGCGAGGGTGCGGCCGTCTGTGCGGCGAGCGGGGCGGGCGCGCCCATTCCGGTCGCCAGGGCGGCGATCAGTGCGAGCGGCGTGCCCAGCAGCCTTGCCTGGATACGCATGTCAGTTCCTCCCCCCGACCGGGACAACGGAAACCGCGCTGCCACGCGCGATGCGGACGCTCGGCCCGGTGACGGCCATGGCGCTGCCGGCGGCACCCGGCATGGTCGGGAAGACCGCCGGTGGCGCCCGGTCCGTGTTCTGGGGCTTGCCGGGCACCGAGCTGCGCTGGAAGCGCGAGACGTCCGCGCCGGTCGACACGGTGCTGCCACCCTCGACCGGACGCGCGGCGAGGCGCGCGAGGGCGGCCCGTTCCGCGTTGGGATCGTCGCTGTCGGGAAGACCGGCGTCTTCGCCGCTTGCGATCGCTTCCTCGAGTTCGGTGCCGCTGTCGGCCAGCGAGCGGAGCGAAAGGGAGATCTGGCCCACGGCCTGAGCCACGGAGATCTTTTCAGCGATGCGCGGGGTCGCCTCAAGCGTCACGGTCGAGAAGGTGTTGACGACCGTGTTCCCCTTTTCATCGACCTGCTTGTCGGTCCGCTGGTCGGTGGCGAGCACGCGCAGGTTGCGCAGCATCGTCTCCGACGCCTTCAGCGGCGGGCCGTCGCCGCCACCCTCGATGTTCTGGGTCAGGATCAGGTCGACGCGGTCGCCCGGGAAGACGAAGCCTCCGACCGCTCCCTGCGCGGAAACCGGCACCGTCACCGCCCGCATGCCCGGGCCAAGCGCCGCCGCCAGGAAGCCGCGGTCGCCCGGCTTCACCAGCGCGCCCTGCGTGATCGGCTGGCCGGCGGGAATCGGATAGCGGACCACGGTTCCGACCAGCTTCGTCGCGTCCGGCGACCCTTCGGTGTAATAGGCATCGGTGACGAGGTCCTGCGGCCACGGCTGAAAGGCGAGCGCACCGGCATCGATGATCGTGCCCACCGGGAGCGCGCGCTTGGCGACCAGCACCTTGGGGCCTGCGACCACCGTCGGTTCGCCGGCTGCGGTGGCGGTAGGGGTCGATGCGCCCTGCATCAGGCTGCGCGCCATGAAGGCCGTAATGGCCGCCACGAACAATGCGCCTACCAGCAGCAGGACTTTACGAGAATCCATGACGTCGAGACCTTTCCGTCCCTGGGCAGCGATGTTGCGGCATTAGGCAGTCACCGGAACTGGTTAAGAATGGGTTCGCGGATCACGAGGAGCGCCGCCAGCGCAATCGCAACCCCATAGGGTATCTCAGGAAGTTGTTTCTTTTTTCTCAACAGCTTGTCGGCGACCATCAGCAGGGTGAGGGCGCCGCCCAGCAGCGACATCACCACCAGCATCCACAGCAGCGGCTGCGGCGGCAGCCACAGCGCCAGCGCGCCGATCAGCTTCACGTCGCCGCCACCCATCTGCCCGAGCCAGAAAGCCCCGACGAACAGGCCGAAGACCGCCACCGCCACCGCCAGCTGGATCGCGACGCCCGGCCACAGGCTGAGCCCGCTCGCCATCCACCACCCTGGTGCGAGCAGCGCGATCAGCGCATTCTTCCAGTTCGCGATCTCGCGCGTGCGGACGTCCTCGATGCCTGCGGACAGCAGAAGGACCACCAGCGCGAGCAGCAGAAACGAGGCAAGGGACAGCGGCATCGTCCAAGGGCCTAGACGCAGCCGCTTACGAAACCGTAACCGGGGGCATGGCTGCCCACGCCCTGTATCGCCGCGCGATTCCCGCCGCGGCGCGGATTACCCGATGGCATGCACCCGACGGGTGGGTGCATCGCCGGTTCGACTGGCCGGCGGCAGAGGGTGCCCGCCAGCGCGGCGCCATGCTGTTCCAGGTTGGGCGCGGCGACATATTCGAGAAATATCTGGAGAGCTTCGCCCACTGGCGTGCGTGCGGCTGGTCGATCACGAGCTTCGACTGGCGCGGGCAGGGCGGATCGGGCCGGCTGACCGACGACCCCCATTGCGGCCACATCGATTCGTTCGACACCTATGTCGACGACCTCGCGGCCTTTGCCGCCGCCTGGCGGGAAGAGCGGGCGGGACCGCACGTGATGGTCGGCCACTCGATGGGTGGGTACCTGGTGCTGCGCGCCCTGGCAGAGGGCCGGGTGACGGCGGATGCCGCAGTGCTGGTCGCGCCGATGCTGGGGCTGAAGTCGCCGGTGGGCCCGCGTTTCGGTGAGCGGGCGGCGCGGCTGCTGGCCGGGCTCGGCCGCAGCAGCCGCCGGGCATGGCGCGCCAATGAGCGACCCTTCACCCGCGCCGCACGCCAGACGCTGCTCACCTCCGACCGGGCGCGCTATGAGGACGAGCTCTGGTGGATGGAGGCGAACCCGGCCCACCGCACCGGGCCGCCGAGCTGGGCGTGGGTGCTGGAGGCGTTCCGGTCGACCCGCACGTTGAACGCGAGCCCTGCGCTCGCCACGCTGGACGTACCGGTCCAGCTGCTGGTGGCGGAGGGGGATGCGCTGGTCGATTCGAAAGCGGCGCTGGCGGTGGCGGCGCGGCTCAAGCGGGGAACCCTGGTCCGGTTCGGACCGGAGGCCCGCCACGAGCTGCTGCGCGAGAGCGATGCGATCCGCGATCGCGCGATCGGCGAGATCGACCGCTTCCTGGCCGAAGTGCTGGTACCGGCGTGACCCGCCGGGTCGCCATCGTCGGCGCAGGCATGGCCGGCGCCAGCCTTGCCGCGAGCATCGCCGGTAGCGACTCGGTCGTGCTGCTGGAGGCGGAGGCGCATCCGGGCTTTCACGCCACGGGCCGCTCGGCGGCGTTCTGGTCCGAGACCTATGGCGGGCCGGGGGTGCAGCCGCTCACCAGCGCGTCGGGGCCGTTCCTCCACCAGCCCCCGCCGGAGTTCGGCGGCGAGCCGTTCCTGGCAGAGCGGGGCGAATTGATGATCGCGCCGGCGGCGCAGCCGGCGGCACTGGACGCGTTCGAGGCGCGGTTCGCCGGATCGGGGATCGCGATGATGCGCGAGGACGCGGCGGGGCGGGTGCCGGGCCTGAGAGGCGAATGGCAGGGCCTGTGGATGCCGAGCTGCGCGGACATCGACGTAGCGCGCTTGCACGGGGCGTTTCTCGCCCGCGCGCGCCGGCTGGGCGCCACCCTGCGTTGCGACGCGATGCTGGTGGAGGCGCGGCGCGAGGCGGGAAGCTGGCGGCTTCGGCTGGGCGATGGCGGGGTGGTGGAGGTCGACGTGCTCGTCAACGCGGCCGGCGCCTGGGCGGACCGGGTGGCGGCGCTCGCGGGTGCGCGGCCGGTCGGCATCCAGCCCTATCGCCGCACCATGGTGCAGCTCCGCGTCGATCCGCCTGCACCGCCTTCCCTGCCGGTGGTGATGGACGCGGCAGGTGGTTTCTACTTCAAGCCCGAGCCCGGCCGGCGGGTGTGGCTGACGCCGCATGACGAGACGCCGGCCGAGCCGGGCGACGTCGCGGCGGAGGAGATCGACGTGGCGCTCGCGATCGATCGCATGCAGCGCGTGGTCGACTGGCGGGTCGAGGCGGTCGAGCGGCGCTGGGCGGGCTTGCGCAGCTTCGCGCCGGACCGGCTGCCGGTCTATGGCTGGGACCCGCGGGTGGAGGGGCTGTTCTGGTGCGCCGGGCAGGGAGGGTTCGGCATCCAGACCGCGCCCGCGGGCGCCGCTCTGTGCGCGGCGCTGCTGGGGCGGGGGACCGTGCCGGCGGGCGTGGACGCCGCTCTCTACCGCCCGGAACGCTTCGGCTGACGCCTCAGGCGGCGGCGCTCCGGCTGCCCACCGCCATTGCGGCGTCACTCGCAAGCTTGTCGGCGCGCTCGTTCTCCGGATGGCCGGCGTGGCCCTTCACCCAGACCCACTTGATCTGGTGCGGCTTGGCGGCGGCGAGCAGCGCCTGCCAGAGTTCGGCATTCTTCACCGGCTTGCGATCGGCGGTCTTCCAGCCGTTCTTCTGCCAGCCGTGGATCCACTTGGTGAGCCCGTCCATCACGTAGCGGCTGTCGGTCGACAGCGTCACCTGGCACGGCCGCTTGAGCGCGTTCAGCCCCTCGATCGCGGCCATCAGTTCCATGCGGTTGTTGGTGGTATGCGCCTCGCCGCCCGACATCTCGCGCTCGTGCTCGCCCGAGCGGATCACCACGCCCCAGCCGCCGCGGCCGGGATTGCCCTTGCACGCGCCGTCGGTGAAGATTTCGACGGAGGTCAGTTCGGTCATGCAAACGCGTTCCTGTTGTTCTTGTACCAATCGAGCCGCCGCAGATAGGCGAGCGGGTCCTTGCGCGTCACCAGCGCATCGGCGGGGGTGTTGATCCAGTCCCAGGCGCGCGTCAGCAGGAAGCGGATGCACGCCCCCTCCGCCAGCACGGGCAGCGCCGCACGTTCCTCGGCCGAGAGACCGAAGCCGGCTTCATATCCCGCCAGCAAAGCGCGTCCGACGGCGGGGTCGAGCGGCGTGCCGGTGCCGTCGAAGCTCCACGCGGAGTGCATCACGGCGAGATCGTAGGCGCGCACGTCGGTGCAGGCGAAGTAGAAGTCGATGAGGCCGGTGACTTCGTCGCCCAGCATCAGCACATTGTCGGGAAACAGGTCCGCATGGATCGCGCCGGTCGGCAGCTGGTGCGGCCAGGCGGCGAGGATGCGGCCAAGCGCGCTGCCCACCCGATCCCGCAGGCCCGGCTGGATGCTGTCGAGCCCGGACGCGCATTGCTCGAACAGCTGCGGCCAGGCCTCCACCCCCATGGAGTTGGGGCGGGTCGGGGCAAAGTCGGTGAGCGCCGCATGCATGCGCGCCATCGCAGCGCCCCCGGCGCGGGCCTGTGCCGGGGTGGGCTGGCTGAGCGAGACGCCGGACAGGAACTCGATCAGGCAGGCCGGGCGCCCTTCCAGCGTCTGGATCACCGTGCCCGTGCGATCGGGCAGTGCGCGGGGTACCGGGTTGCCGGCGTCGGCCAGCCGGTCGATCATCGCGAAGAAAAAGGGCAGGTCGCCCGCATCCACGCGCTTCTCGTAGAGCGTCAGGATGAAGCGCCCTTGCGTGGTGTCGACCAGATAGTTGGAGTTCTCGACCCCTTCGGCGATCCCCTTGGCGGAGACCAGCGCGCCCACGTCATAGCGGGCAAGGAAGGCGCCGAGCGCCTCCGCCGAAACCTGCGTATAGACGGCCACCGGTCAGGCGGCGACGGGTTCGAGGCCGCGGGGCAGCTTGAAGGTCAGCGTCTCGCGCGTCATCTCGACCTCGCGCTCGCGGATTTCGAAGCGCTCGGACAGGCGGTCGACCACTTCGCGCACCAGCATCTCGGGCGCCGAGGCGCCAGCGGTGAGGCCCAAGGTGCCGACGCCTTCCAGCCAGGCGAAGTCGATCTCGGACCCGCGCTGGATCAGGTGCGACGGCGTGCCCTCGCGCTCCGCGACCTCGACAAGGCGCAGCGAGTTGGACGAATTGGGCGCGCCGATCACCAGCACCAGGTCGACCGACGAGGCGATCGCCTTCACCGCCGCCTGGCGATTGGACGTCGCGTAGCAGATGTCGTCCGCCTTGGGCGCGACGATCGCCGGGAAGCGGCGCTGCAGCGTCGCCATGATGTCGGCGGTGTCGTCCACCGACAGCGTGGTCTGGGTGAGAAAGGCGAGGTGCTCGGGATTGGTCGGCATCACCGCCTCGGCATCGGCCACCGTCTCGATCAGCGTCATTTGACCCTCGGGCACCTGACCGAAGGTGCCGATCACTTCCGGGTGGCCGGCGTGGCCGACGAAGAGGATGTGGTGGCCGGTAGTCACCAGCCGCTCGGCCTGGCGATGGACCTTGGACACCAGCGGGCAGGTCGCGTCGAGATATTCCAGGCCGCGGTCCTCCGCCTCGGCCGGCACCGACTTCGGCACACCATGCGCGGAGAACACCACCGGGACGCCTGGTGGAACCTCGTCCAGTTCCTCGACGAACACCGCACCCTTCGCGCGCAGGCTGTCGACCACGAACTTGTTATGGACGATCTCGTGGCGGACATAGACGGGAGCGCCGTGCTTCTCGATCGCGAGCTCGACGATGCGGATCGCGCGGTCGACGCCGGCGCAGAAGCCGCGCGGGGCGGCGATCAGCAGCTCGAGGACGGGCTTGGGCGACGGCGCTGTGGCGAAATCGGTCATCCCCCGCGCATCTACGCGATTGCTTGCGTGCTTGAAAGGCGCTTCCTATGCTGGCGGCGGTCCGGGTCGGCGCTGCATGCGACGGCCCGTTCGTCGTGAAAGGTGTATCTCCCTGTGATCGTCCGAACGCTCGCTGTTTCCGCTGTCGCGCTCCTCGCCCTCGCGGGGTGCAGCCGTAAAGGCGAGATCGACGTGACCCGTGGCGTCGGCATCACCACGGTCCGCTCCGCCTGTCCGGCGGCAGGCGTGCCCGCCGGCACCGGCGACATCACCCTGTTCGATCCGGCCGGCAGCCAGCTGGCGAGCGCGATCGACGTGACCGCGACGATCACCAACGTGCGCGCCACCTGCAACGAGACGGGCGAGGACATCGTCTCCACCGTCACCTTCGACATCCAGGCGCGCCGCACCCGCAGCGATGGCGCCCGCCAGGTCGACCTGCCGTACTTCCTGACGGTGGTGCGCGGCGGATCGCAGGTGGTGGCCAAGCGCATCAACCACGCCGTGCTCGACTTTGCCCCCGGCGAGGCGCGCGCCCAGGCGACCGGCAGCGCGACCGCGGTCGTGCAGCGCTCGGCGGCGACGCTGCCGGACGAAATCCGCCAGCAGATCACCCGCCCGCGCAAGGCCGGCGCAGAGGATGCCGCGGTCGACCCGCTGTCGACGCCGGAAGTGCGCCAGGCCGTGCTCAACGCCTCGTTCGAGGCGCTGGTCGGCTTCCAGCTCACCCAGGACCAGCTGCGCTACAACGCCACGCGCTGAGTTTTGCATCGAGGGGGAGGCGCCCCTCCCCCTTGTCCGTTCATCTCGAGCAGCCGTCGAGCTTGTCGAGACGGCGTGTCGAGAGACCGCCGGGCGGGGCTCTCTCGATACGGGCTCTCGACAAGCTCGATCCCTACTCGAGACAAACGGTGGGGGCTGAGTGCCAACGGGGCTTTTAAACGAAGCGTCCGTCGCGAGGCCGATTGACTCGGCTCCGCGGCCAAGCCAGAGCGGGCGCGTCGATGGCCGGGAACGGCCATGGGCACGCGCGGGAGAGCGCCGCCGGCCTTGCAGGCCGCATGCGGCCGCCGAAGGAGCAACCGCCCCGGAATCTCTCAGGCTAAAGGGACCGCGCGCGCCAACGACACTCTGGAAAGCGCGCCGTGATTTCGGCGCCACCGAAGGGGTAAGCGCACAATCGCTGCGCGAAAGCTCTCAGGTTCCGTGACAGAGGGGGCGGCGGGGATGCGGGGAGGCCTGTGTCTGCGTCGTGCCAGACCTGCCGGAGACTGCGCGAATGAGCGACCCGATTTCCTCTTCCGATGCGGACGGCTTCGAGCCGATCGCGCCCTCGCTGCTGCCGCTCGACGCCTGGCATCGCGCCAAGGGCGGTCGCATGGTGCCCTTCGCCGGGTACGAGATGCCGGTACAGTATGAAGGCATCATGGCCGAGCACCTGTGGACCCGTAGCCACGCCGGCCTGTTCGACGTCAGCCACATGGGCCAGCTGCTGTTCACGGGCGAGGGCGTGGCCCAGGCGCTGGAAGCGCTGCTGCCGGGCGACCTCCAGGTGCTGGCACCCAACCGCATGCGCTATTCGCTGCTGCTCGCCGACAATGGCGGCATCCTCGACGACCTGATGGTGACGCGCCTGCCCGAAACGCATCCGTTCGGCGCGGCAGGCGAACCCGCACCGGCGGGCGAGGCCTTTTACATGGTCGTGAACGGCGCCACCAAATACGAGGACCTCGGCCACCTGCGCGAGGCGCTGGCCGACTCCATCACCATCAACCACCTCGAAGAGCGCACGCTGCTCGCGCTGCAGGGCCCGGAGGCGGTCGCGACGTTGGCGCGGCTGGTGCCGGGCGTCGACGCGCTGCGCTTCATGACCGCGGGTGCGTTCGAGTGGCAGGGCCATGCGCTGTGGATCAGCCGGTCGGGCTACACCGGCGAGGACGGCTGCGAAATCTCGCTGCCCGCCGAGTCTGTCGAGGCGTTCGCCGACGCGCTCACTGCCCAGGCGGAGGTGCAGCCGATCGGTCTCGGCGCGCGCGACTCGCTGCGCCTGGAGGCCGGGCTGCCGCTCTACGGCCACGACCTGGACGAAGAGACCACGCCGGTCGCCGCCGACCTGGGCTTTGCGCTGTCGAAGCGCCGCCGCGAGGAAGGGGGCTTCCCCGGTGCCGAGCGCATCCTGGCCGAGCGTGCCGAGGGTCCCGCGACCAAGCGCGTCGGCCTGCGCGTCGACGGGCGCCAGCCGGTGCGCGAGGGCGCGACCGTCGTCGACCAGACCGGCAAGACCATCGGCCGCGTGACCTCGGGCGGCTTTGCCCCCAGCGTCGGCGCGCCGATCGCCATGGCCTATGTGCCCGCCGCGCTCGCGGTGCCCGGCACCGAGATCACCCTGTCCCAGCGCGGCAAGGCCCATACCGCCGAGGTCGTGCCGATGCCGTTCATTTCCCACCGTTACGTCCGCTAAGGAGCGCCGTCGATGAGCCGTTATTTCACCGAAGAACATGAGTGGGTCGAAGTCGACGGCGACGTCGCGACCGTCGGCATCACCGAATATGCCCAGAGCCAGCTGGGCGACGTCGTGTTCGTCGAAGTCCCCGAGGAAGGCCGCGAGCTGACCAAGGGTGACGAGGCCGCGGTGGTCGAATCGGTCAAGGCCGCTTCCGACGTCTACACGCCGGCATCGGGCACCGTGGTCGAGGGCAATGCCGAGCTCGAGGCGAGCCCGGCCCTCGTCAACGAGGATCCGGAAGGCGACGGCTGGTTCTTCCGCCTGACCCTGTCCGACCCATCCGAGCTCGAAGGGCTGATGGACGCGGACAAGTACGCGGCGTTCGTCGCCAAGCTCTAAACCCCAAGTCCGCCAGCTTTAGGCTGGCATCTCGGGCGGCGGGCGTGGCTCTTGTGGAGTGAGCCCGCCGCATGAGAAACCGGTGGTCGCCGGACCTTTGCAAGAGGCGCGACAGGCGTCCAGACACTCCCGTATCCCTGCGCAGGCAGGGATCCAGGGCCAAGCAGAGCAACGGCTCGCGGCGCTTGAAACCCTGGGCTCCTGCCTTCGCAGGAGCACGAGACAGCGCTTTGCAAAGGTCTTGGCCAGCCGGGCTCCCGTCCCGAAGGATTGCCATGCGCTACCTGCCCCTGACCCAGCCTGACCGTGAGGCGATGCTCGCCGCGGTGGGCGCGTCCTCCGTCGACGCGCTGTTTGCCGATGTGCCGGAGGCCGCGCGCCTCGACGGCCCCGTGCCCGGCCTTTCCAACCACGCCAGCGAACTCGCCGTCGAGCGCCACCTGTCGGCGCTTGCCGCCAAGAACCTCGCCGCCGGCACGGCGCCGTTCTTTCTCGGCTGCGGCGCCTATCGCCACCATGTGCCGGCGAGCGTCGACCATCTGATCCAGCGCGGCGAGTATCTCACCGCCTACACGCCCTATCAGCCGGAAATCGCGCAGGGCACGCTGCAGATGCTGTTCGAGTTCCAGACGCAGGTCGCACAGCTGTTTGGCTGCGACGTGGCGAACGCGTCGATGTACGACGGCTCGACCGCCTGCTGGGAAGCGATCACCATGGCGCGCCGGGTCACCCGCCGCGGCAAGGCGATCCTCTCGTCGGGGCTGCACCCGCATTACGTCTCGGTCGCCAACACCATGGCGAAGTTCACCGGCGACGTGCTGGAGACCTCCGCGCCGACGCTCACCGCCGACACCGATGCCGAGGCGCTGATCGCCGCGATCGACGGGGATACGTCGTGCGTGGTCGTCCAGTATCCCGACATCCTCGGCCGCATTCCGGACCTGCGCCCGATCGCCGAGGCGGCGCACGCCAACAAGGCGCTGCTGATCGCGGTGGTGACCGAGCCGGTGGCGCTCGGCGCGATCGCCTCGCCGGGCGAGCTGGGCGCCGACATCGTCGTCGGCGAAGGCCAGTCGCTGGGCGTCGGCCTGCAGTTCGGCGGGCCGTACGTCGGCCTGTTCGCCTGCTCGGACAAGCTGGTCCGCCAGATGCCGGGGCGTCTCTGCGGCGAGACCGTGGATGCCGAGGGCAAGCGCGGCTTCGTGCTGACGCTGTCGACCCGCGAGCAGCACATCCGTCGCGAAAAGGCGACGTCGAACATCTGCACCAACTCGGGGCTGTGCGCGCTCGCCTTCTCGATCCACATGACCCTCTTGGGCGAAAAGGGCCTGCGCCAGCTCGCCGCGAGCAACCACGCCCGCGCCGTGGCGGCGGCCGACCGGCTGGCGAAGGTGCCGGGCATCGAGCTGGTCAACACCAGCTTCTTCAACGAGTTCACGCTGAAGCTGTCGAAGGAAGCACGGCCGGTCGTCCGGACGTTGGCCGACCGCGGCGTGCTCGCGGGCGTGTCGCTCGGCCGGCTCTATCCGGGCGAGGCGGAGCTTGCGAACGGCCTGGTGGTGGCGGTGACCGAGACGGTGACCGCAGAAGATATCGAGACGCTCGCAACCGAGCTCGAAGAGGTGCTGGCATGACGATCAACCAGAGCGGCTGGCGCCCCGAGATGGGCGGCGGCGACGAGGCCACCCAGGCGACCTTCACCGGCAACCGCGCGCTGATGCTCGAAGAGCCGCTGCTGTTCGAGATCGGCTCGGCCGACGTGACCGGCGTCGACTTCGACGAAGCGCCCGAGGCGCCGTCGCGGCTCGGCGGCATGGAGCGCAAGGACCCGATCGGCCTGCCGGGCCTGTCGGAGCCGGAGGCGGTGCGCCACTACACGCGCCTGAGCCGTCAGAACTATGCCATCGACCTGGGCCTGTTTCCGCTTGGCTCGTGCACGATGAAGCACAACCCGCGCCTCAACGAGCGCATGGCGCGGCTGCCGGGCTTTGCCGACGTGCACCCGCTGCAGCCGGTGGATACGGTGCAGGGCGCGCTGGAGGTGATCCATCAGCTGGCGCACTGGCTGGTGACGCTGACGGGCATGGACTCGGTCGCGATGAGCCCCAAGGCGGGCGCGCATGGCGAGCTGTGCGGCATCCTCGCGATCCGTGCGGCGCTGGAGGCCAAGGGCGAAGGGCACCGCAAGGTGATCCTGGTGCCCGAAAGCGCGCACGGCACCAACCCGGCGACCGCGGCCTTCGCCGGCTTCAAGGTCGAGGACATTCCCGCCACTGCCGAGGGGCGCGTCGACCTGGAGGCGCTGAAGGTGCGGCTGGGGCCGGACGTCGCGGGCGTGATGATCACCAACCCCAATACCTGCGGCCTGTTCGAGCGCGACATGCGCGCGATCAGCGACGCGGTCCACGACGCGGGCGGCTATGTCTATTGCGACGGTGCCAACTTCAACGCGATCGTCGGGCGCGTGCGTCCGGGCGACCTCGGCGTCGATGCGATGCACATCAACCTGCACAAGACCTTCTCGACGCCGCACGGCGGCGGCGGGCCGGGTTCGGGGCCGGTGGTGTTCTCGGCGGCGCTGACGCCGTTCGCCCCGCTCCCCTTCGTCGAGAAGCAGGGCGACCGCTTTGCGCTGATCGAGGAAGAGACGGCAGGCGAGCATCATGCCGGCAGCTTCGGCCGCATGGTCGCCTTCCACGGTCAGATGGGCATGTTCACCCGTGCGCTGAGCTACATTCTCAGCCACGGCGCCGATGGCCTCTACCAGGTGTCGGGCGATGCGGTGCTCAACGCCAACTATGTCCTGCGCCAGCTGGAAGACGTGCTCGACGCGCCGTTCGGCGGCAGCGGCCCGTGCATGCACGAGGCACTGTTCTCGGACGCAGGCTTGGCCGAGGGCTTCACGACGCTGGACGTGGCCAAGGGGCTCATCGACGAGGGCTATCACCCGATGACGATGTACTTCCCGCTGGTCGTCCACGGCGCGATGCTGATCGAGCCGACCGAAACCGAGTCGAAGGCCGCGCTCGACCAGTTCATCGGCGCGCTGCGCTCGGTGGCGGAACGCGCCAAGGCCGGCGACCAGGCGCTGAAGGGCGCGCCGCACTTCGCGCCGCGTCGTCGCCTGGACGAGACCCAGGCGGCCCGCAAGCCGGTGCTGCGGTGGAAGGCGCCGCAGCCGGCGGCGCAAGCGGCCGAGTAACCGCACAGCCTCCTCCCGGGCCGGCGTCCGGGAGGACAGGCCGCGATACTTGCGCGTGGGCGTCGCTCGTGGAGACGACGCCGGAACCGTCCAAGTATCGCCCACGTTGTTCCGAATAGTTCACGCTCCGTTCAACCGCGTTCTGCGACCGATGCGGACATTCCTATTCGGGAGAATTCCCATGTTTCTGAAGCGCATCCGTACTCTCGCGCTGATCGCGGCAGCGGGCCTGGGCGTCAGCGCCTGCACCTATGGCGACGGCGGCTATGGCTATAGCGGCGTGTCCGTCGGCTATGGTTCCGGCGGTTACTATGATCCCTATTATGACGGTTATGGCGCCGGCTACTACGGCAGCGGCTTCGGCTCGCCCTATTGGGGTTGGCAGGGCAACTATTATTACCCGGGCACCGGCTACTACGTCTACGACCGCTATCGCCGCCCGCACCGCTGGACCGACAGCCAGCGCCGCTATTGGGAGCAGCGCCGGCACAACTGGCGCGGCGATGGCCGTCCGGGCAACAACTGGAACGACTTCCGCCCCGGCGACGGTCGCCCGGGCGTGCGTCCCGGCCGTCCGGGTGACGGACGTCCTGGTGTGCGTCCCGGCCGTCCGGGTGGCGGCCGTCCAGGCGACGGGCGCCCGGGTGTCCGCCCGGGGCAAGGCGGCGAGTATCGTCCCGGCGTCCGGCCGGGCCGGCCTGGTTCCTGGGTCCCCAGTTCGCGTCCGGGCCAGGGCGGCGCGGGTGCCCAGCGCCCGGATCGCCCGGGCGGCAGCGACGCGCGGCCGGGCGGCCGTCCGAGCCCGAGCTGGGGAGATCGCGGCGGTCGATCGAGCCCGCGCTGGGGTGGCCAGAGCGGCCGCTCCAGCCCGCGCTGGGGCGGGCAGGGTGGCCGTTCGGGCGGCCCGCGTTCCAGCGGCCGGGGCGGATCGCGTCCGAACTGACCCTAGGGGGCGGCGGGCTCCGGGCTGAACCCGGGGCCCGCGCCGCCCGCGCGCGTTACTGCGCCTTGAGAACGCCGCGGAACGGCGCGTCCGTGCCGTCGACCCCTTGGGCGGGCGGCAGGCCGACCAGGTCGCGCAGCAGCGGGTAGACGTCGACGTTATCGAAGTCCGGCAGCGTGCGCCCGCTCGCAAAGGCGGGACCGTTGGCGATGAACAGCGCCGTCATGTCCGGCGCCATGTTGTCGAAGCCATGGCTACCGCCCGCCTGGGGCTGTGTCGGCGTGGTCGGCAGCACCTGCCAGCCGTCCTCCGCGAGGCACAGGATGGCCGGCACGCGCGGGTTGCGGCCATAGTGGAAGCGGGCGGGGATCTCCCCCTTGCGCCAGCACTCCATGTGCGCGTGCGGCTTCAACAGAGCCTTTTCGACCGCCGCTTCCTTGCCGGGCGTTGGCGCCAGCGCGGCATAGGGGCCAGCCTCCACGACGTGATAGAGCGACGGGTCGGCGAGCTTGTCGAGGGCCACGACCCGCTCGCTGGTGGTAGCGGCCATGCCGTGATCGGCGACGATCACCAGGTTTGCAGGCTGGCCCATCGCGGCGAGACCCTCGACGAGCGCACCGACGGCTGTGTCCACATCGGCAGCGGCCTCGTTCACTTCGCGTGAGTCCGGACCAAAGCGGTGGCCAGCAGTGTCTACCGCTTCGAAATAGAGGGTGAGCAGGCGGGGGCGGATCGCGGCAGGGCGCCGCAGCCAATCGAGCACCCCGTTGACGCGCTGAGTCGGGCTGATCGCCTCGTTATACTGCTGCCAGTCGGACGGGCGGGTGCCGCCCTGCGTCTTGTGCGGCCATTCGGCGGCGCGCGTGGCGCCGATCGGAACGTTCGAGCCGGGCCAGAACTGGGTGGCCGTACGGATGCCGGCCTTCTCGGCCGCTACCCAGATCGGCTCGGCGCCGTTCCACCAGCTCGGATCGTCCGTCGCCATGGTGAAGACGTTCTTGGGATCCGCGGGATCCTCCATGCGATTGGCGACGATGCCGTGCCGGTCGGGCCGCAGGCCGGTCACCAGCGTCCAGTGATTGGGGAAGGTCTTGGAGGGGAAGGAGGGGTGCATCGGCCCAGTCACGCCGCTTGCGGCGAGGCGGGAGAGCACCGGCGTCACGCCGCGCTGCAGATAATCGGGGCGGAAGCCGTCGATCGAGACGAGGATGGTGACGGGCGCGCGGGCCTCCGCAGGGGCGGTCGCCGGGGCAGTGCCGGCGACCGTGTCCGGAGCCGGCAGGGTCTGGGTGCAGGCGGTGAGCGAGGTGACGGCCAGGAACGCGGCGGAGAGGGGCTTGAGCATGGCCCGCCCTTCGCGCGCGTCCGCGGCAGGAATATGACAGTTGCGCCCTTGCCGGCCTTTCGACCGGCAAAGGATCAGACGTTGAAGCGGAACAGCATCACGTCGCCGTCATGGACGACATATTCCTTGCCCTCCTGGCGCAGCTTGCCCGCCTCCCGCGCGCCGGCTTCGCCGTTGCAGGCGATGTAGTCGTCGTATGCGATGGTCTCGGCGCGGATGAAGCCGCGCTCGAAGTCGGTGTGGATCTCGCCGGCGGCCTGTGGCGCCTTGGCGCCGGCTTCCACCGTCCAGGCGCGGGCTTCCTTGGGGCCGACCGTGAAGAAGGTCAGCAGGTTGAGCAGCTTGTAGCCGGCGCGGATCACGCGGGCGAGGCCGGTTTCGGTCAGGCCCAGGTCACTCAGGAACTCCTGGCGGTCGGCGGGTTCCATGGTCGCGATCTCTGCCTCGATCGCGGCGGAGACGACGACGGCCTGTGCGCCCTCGGCGGCAGCCTTCTCGAACACCTTGGCGGAGAGCGCATTGCCCTCGGCCGCGTCCTCCTCGTTCACGTTGCAGACGTAGAGCACCGGCTTCGCGGTGAGCAGCTGCGCCTGGGCGAACACGCGCGCTTCCTCGTCGTCCTTGGGCTGGGTCAGCCGCGCCGGCTTGCCCTCTCGAAGCAGCTCCAGCGCCTGGCCGAGCACGGAGGCGCCGATCTTGGCTTCCTTGTCGCCCTGCTGGCCCTTCTTGACGAGGTTGGGGACGCGCTTTTCCAGGCTCTCCAGGTCCGACAGCATCAGCTCGGTCTCGACCGTCTCGGCGTCGGCGATCGGATCGACCTTGTTGTCGACGTGCTGGATGTCGTCGTTCTCGAAGCAGCGCAGGACGTGGACGATCGCGTCCACCTCACGGATGTTGCCCAGGAACTGGTTGCCGAGGCCCTCGCCCTTGGACGCGCCGCGCACGAGCCCCGCGATGTCCACGAAGCCGAGCTGGGTCTCGATGATCTTCTGCGAGCCGGCGATGGCGGCCAGCTTCTCCAGCCGCTCGTCGGGGACGGCGACGTTCCCGACGTTGGGCTCGATGGTGCAGAACGGATAGTTTGCCGCCTGCGCCGCTGCCGTCTGGGTCAGCGCGTTGAAAAGAGTGGACTTGCCGACGTTCGGAAGCCCGACGATGCCGCAGCGGAAACCCATGTCCGGTTCTTCGATCCCGTTGGTGAAGGTGAAGCCCGCCGCATAGGCGTTTCGGGCTCCCTTTACCAGACGGGTGCTGCGGCACCGCCGCGAAGGCTATGCTTTCTTGGTCGTCTTCTTGCGCTTGGCCTTGGCTTTGGCCTTCGGCGCCTCGCTGTCGCGGGAAAGCAGCAGCACGGCACCGATCGCGAGCGCGCCGAGGCCGACGCCGGCAAGCGTCGCCAGCGTTACGCTGCGCGTCCGCTCGCGATCCGCCTCATCCTGCTCGCGGCGGGCGGCGGCGCGCGCCGCCGTCTCTGCAATTGCGGGCGATGGCGGGGGCGGTGCCTGGCTCTT